>JAQXBV010000069.1 GCA_029252195.1 Yoonia sp. | reverse complement strand
GAACATCTGATGGGCAACATCATCCAATTCATCAGGCGACAGTCCGCCAGCTTTTAGCTTCAACACTCCAGCTTTGATATTGTGATAATCCCAGTCTGGGCTTCTAGCCTTCTCTACCTGCAACCACAATTCGTCCGCCCATATATTAGCCATACGGGACGCTTTCTTGTGACTGTCTGTAGCTGTGGTCTTCCTGATACGTCTCTTGCCAAACTTATCCCTTACGTCTTCGGGTATAGTGAACTCAAACCACCAGTTGGGACTATTTGGCCTACGGTAGAGGTACTTTGGCATTTTCGATGATTCCCTACACAATTTACCCACACAAAAGTATGAAATTACCCAACATATCAAGAAATAAAGGTGATTTGTTATATTTTTACCTTAACAAATGGTTAACAAAAGTGCCGACTTCTACCAAAGGACAGGTTGACGCTTACCGCCTTGCGGTTCCGGCAAGAATCCGCTTGAAACAACCTATGAACAAATGGGCACTCAGATGACAACTTGGATTACGATCTGCGATACTTGCAAGCGCACAGGCTGGGAAGAAAGCGGTCAGGAAACGACCGACGGCGAAAATCTGGCGAGGCTGATCGAGGCTGCGGCGCAGGGCGTGCCCGATTTGCGCACGCGGCGGGTCTCTTGCCTGATGGGCTGCAAGGCAGGCTGCAATGTGGCGATACAAGCCGCAGATAAACTCAACTACACCATCGGTGATTTCGAGCCGCTGCAAGAGGCCGCCGAGGGAATCGTGGCCTATGCTGCCAAACATGCGGCCTCCGAGACGGGACAGGTGCCTTACCGCGAATGGCCACAGGCCATCAAAGGGCATTTTGTGACGCGTCACCCGCCACTTCCGAAAGGCGACGAGTGATGCAAAGCGCGAAACGGGATCACGGTGGCGGGCTTGATGCGGCGATCGCACAATATGGCGGCAAGCGCGCGAAGTGGCTGGACCTGTCCACGGGGATCAATCCCGTCCCCTACCCCGCGCCGGCCTTGCCGGCCGACGCATGGAAAGCGCTGCCTGACAGCGCCGCTTTTACACGCCTTATCGGCTATGCCCGCAGCTTTTGGAACGTGCCCGAAGGAGTCGCGATACTGCCTGCGGCGGGGGCCTCGGCGATAATCGCCGCTCTGCCGCACCTGCTTGGAAAGGGTGAAGTCGCGATTCCCGGCCCAACGTATAACGAACATGGAGCGGCTTTCTTGAGTGCGGGCTGGACGCTTGGCGACAGCGGACGTGACGCCATGGTCGTCGTGCACCCCAACAACCCTGACGGGGTGACATGGGCGGCTGACCAGTTAACATCGCCAATCACAATTATCGACGAAAGCTTCTGTGACGTCATGCCAGAGGCCAGTCTGATCAAACTCGCAGCACGGCCCAAGACGGTCATTCTCAAGAGCTTTGGCAAATTCTGGGGCCTCGCGGGGCTGCGCTTAGGCTTTGCGATCGGCGATCCTGAGATCATCGGCAAACTGAGCGATATCCTTGGACCTTGGAACGTCTCGGGGCCGGCATTGGCCGTCGGGGCCGAAGCGCTGTCAGATCCGCAATGGGCGGACGAGACCCGCGCAAGGCTCAAGGCAGATGCCGCGCGGATGGACGGGATCATGGACGCACAAGGTGCGCCGCTGGTGGGCGGCACAACGCTTTTCCGGCTCTACGAGGTCGCCAATGCTGCGGCCGCTCAAGACCATCTGGCCAAGCACCACATCTGGAGCCGGACCTTTCCCTATGCCTCCAATTGGCTCCGGCTGGGTCTGCCCGGCCCCGACCGCTGGGCGCAAATCGAGAACGCACTGTGATCCTCGGGCTCGCCATGCTGCTTGATGCGGCTTTAGGAGAGCCGCGCTGGCTCTGGGACCGGATGCCGCATCCTGCGATCCTCATGGGGCGTCTCATCGCGGCGCTTGACGCGCGGTTCAACCAAGGGGCCAATCGCAAGCTCAAAGGGGCCTTGGTCATGCTGGCGCTGGCATTGGGTGCGATGATCCTTGGGGCAGCGGCGAAAATCATTTTCGGCCCGATCGGCGAGATCATCATCTGCGCGATCCTCTTGGCACAAAAGTCACTGGCCGATCATGTCTCTGCGGTCGGAAATGCGCTGCGGCTCTCGCTGGGTGACGGGCGACGCGCGGTCGCGCAAATCGTTGGCAGGGACACCGCAAACATGGATGCCTCTGCCGTCGCACGCGGCGCGATTGAGAGCGGGGCCGAGAATTTCTCTGACGGTGTGATTGCACCAGTGCTCTGGTTCGCAATCGGCGGGCTGCCCGCGCTCCTGCTCTATAAGATCACCAATACCGCAGACAGCATGATCGGCTATAAAACCGAACGGCACATCGATTTCGGATGGGCGGCGGCGCGGTTCGACGATGTGCTCAACTTCCTCCCTGCAAGGCTTACGGCCATCCTGATCTGGGCCCTGCACCCAGCTACTTCGCCGCTTGCCATCTGGTCGGACGCAGGGCTGCACCGCTCACCCAACGCAGGCTGGCCCGAAGCGGCCATGGCCCATACTCAAGACATCGCCCTTTCAGGGCCCCGTAGCTATTTCGGCACACGCACCGCCGATCCTTTCGTCAACCCGACGGGGCGACACGATCTGGTGCCAGACGACATTGACGCCACCGTGCGCACGCTTTGGCAAGCATGGGCAGCGGCCCTCTGCCTAAGCCTTCTGATCGGGTTTGTCGGCTGATCCTGCCCCTGCTAGGCTTGTGTCCAAACGCCCTTGTAGAAAGCTACACACATGCGCTTCGCCCTCGCTCTCACGCTATTGACCACGCCCGCATTTGCGCAGACCTGCGACGGGCCGCTGAGCGATTTCCTCGATGGTGTGCGCAACGAGGCCACTGCCATGGGCCTACCAGAGACCGCCATCAACGCGGTGCTAAATGGCGCAGCGCTCGACCCCGACGTGATCAAAGCGGACCGCGCGCAGGGGGTCTTTCAAAAAGATTTCATCACCTTCTCCCGCGCACTGATCAGTCAAAACCGGATCGACAACGGACGAATCTTTGGCGAGCGCTATAAAGATACCTTCGCCGCTATCGAGGCCAGATTCGGCATCCCCGCAGGTGTGCTTTTGGCGTTTTGGGCGTTCGAGACAGACTACGGCCAGGTGCAGGGCAATTTCAACACGCGCAATGCGCTCGTGACGCTGGCCCAAGATTGCCGCAGACCAGAACTTTTCCGGCCACAATTGCTCGCGGCTATTGCACTGAACGCACGCGGTGACTTTGATCCGGTCAACACAACGGGCGCATGGGCCGGCGAAATCGGCCAAGTGCAAATGCTGCCCCGCGACATCATCGAACGCGGGATGGACGGCGACGGGGATGGCCATATCGACCTGAAAAACTCAGCGCCCGACGCATTGATGTCAGGGGCCAATGTTCTGTCTCAACTCGGCTGGCAGCCAGACGAGCCTTGGCTGCAAGAAATCACCCTGCCTACCGACCTGAACTGGGCAGAGACGGGGCTCAACCACCGCAAGCCCGCCACGGAATGGGCGGAACTCGGGGTCACCGCCAAGTCAGGCGCATTGGCAAACCTTGATGCGGCGATCCTGCTGCCTATGGGCCGGAACGGGCCAGCTTTTCTGGCATACCCCAATTTTGACGTCTACTTTGAATGGAACAAAAGCTTCGTCTACGTCACCACCGCAGCCTATTTCGCAACGCGACTGGAAGGCGGGCAAGTCTATGATGCTGGCAACCCGACACCCCCGCTTACGGGGCCGCAAATGCAAGCGCTGCAAAAGAAACTGACCGCGCTCGGGCATGACGTCGGCGGGATCGACGGGATATTGGGCGCGATGACCCGCGCGGCTGTGCAAATAGAGCAAATACGGCTCGGCCTGCCCGCCGATGCATGGCCGACGGCCGATCTGTTAAACCAACTCTAGCTTTCGGCGATGCGCCTTCGGGATGGCGGGTGCGGCGTCGTGCACCGCACGCGCGCCACCCCGTCATCTCTCCACCGTCACCGCGACAGAAATCCGGCGCCTGACCCGCGCCTTGACCGCTCGGATCAACACAAACCGACCGCCCCAGCCTGGCAGTGTCGGAAACGACCAGCGCCCAGAGGCCCGCGTGCCCGTCGCATTCAACTGGCCTTCGTAAACCGGATCATCGCCCTGATCGAGACCGCTGTAATACTTCACAAAGCGGATCGCGGCACCGTCGTGCCCCCCCTCAATCGCCGCCATAAGCATATCGCCTTTGGCACCTGCAATTGTATTCGGCTCAGTGATCTGGCCCGACAAGACGCCCGCCACATCCACAAGCTGCAACTCGAACGCCACAGGCTTGCCGCCCTTGTCATAATCAAACCGGCCCTTCCAAGGCCCTGACAAATTGGTGCTCATGCTACCATCGCCGCCGCTTTCTTAAGATCCACGGACACAAGCTGCGACACACCCTGCTCGCCCATGGTCACGCCAAACAGGCGGTCCATGCGGCTCATCGTGACGGCATGGTGGGTGATGATCAAAAATCGGGTATTCGTGCGGCGGGTCATCTCGTCAAGCAGATCACAAAAACGGGTGACGTTGGCGTCATCGAGAGGCGCATCGACCTCATCGAGCACACAGATCGGCGCAGGGTTCGCCAAGAACACCGCAAAGATCAGCGCCAGCGCCGTCAAGGTCTGCTCGCCCCCAGACAAGAGCGACAAGGTCGACAGCTTCTTACCCGGCGGCTGGCACATAATCTCCAGACCGGCCTCCAGCGGATCGTCACTTTCCACCAGAACCAACTTCGCCTCTCCACCACCAAACAGATGGGCAAAAAGCAAACCAAAGCTCTCGTTGACCTGCTCGAATGCGGTCAAGAGGCGCTCGCGGCCTTCTTTGTTCAGGCTGGCAATCCCGTGACGCAAAGCGGCAATCGCGGCTTCCAGATCGGCCTTTTCGCTGACCAGATTGTCGTGCTCGACCTGCACCTCCTTGCTGTCCTCCTCGGCCCGCAAATTGACCGCACCCAGACTGTCACGCTGGCGCTTGAGCGCATTGACCTGCCCCTCAACCACCTCCGATGCGGGCATTTGGTCCAGATCAGTCTGAAGGCTCTCAAGGAGTTGCGCAGGCGTGACCTCTTGCGCCTCCATGATCCGCTCTTGGGCATAGGCCACAGTCTCGCGCGCCGCATCTGCCCGCGCTTCGGACCGCGCACGCGCCTCACGCGCCTCGGACGCAGCCCGCTCGGCGCCACGCTCCGCATCTGCCGCATCGCGCATCGCCGTGTCCGCAAGCGACAGCTTGTCAGACGAGGCTTTGCGCCGCGCCTCGGCCTCATCAATCGCATCCGCCAATTCAGACCGCTTCGCCGCGATCTCCTCGGGGGCCTTTGTGGCTTCGACCAAATCTTCCTCGGACACGGCCTTGCGCTCTGCCAATTCCGATGTCCGCTTGTTGGCGGTCTCCAAGCGATGCTTCCAGCCGGATACCTCTTTCGTGATCTCCTGCGAGCGGCGCAAACGGGCCTCGCCCTCGCGGCGCACCTCTTCATAGGCAGAACGGCGGGACATCATGGTGATCCGCGCCGCCTCAACGGTCATCTTAATGTCTTCAACCTCATCGCGGGCGCTGCTCAAATCGCCCAAGTCCGCGGCGGCCTTCTCGGCGGCAATCAAGGCCCGCTTGGCATCACGCGCCTCGTCTTCGTGGCGGGTCACCGCCAGACCGCTGCTCTCCAACTTGCCCTCAGACAGGTTGCGATCCGCCTCCGCACGGCTGGCCGCGCGGTTGGCCTCAGCCACCAATCCGTCCGCATCGCGGCGCGCTTGGCGGGCCGCCTGATCGGCCTCGGTCAAGGCTGCCAAGCGCTTGGTCAACATCTCATGGGCCTGCGCGGCCCCCATTGCGGTTGCGTTCAACTCTTCCAGATCGCGCTTCAGCTCGACCAATCGGTTCAACTGCTGCAAACGGAGCGCCGCCGCCGATGGCGCATCCTCGGACGCGGCACGGAACCCGTCCCAACGCCAGACATCACCTTCCAGCGACACAAGGCGCTGACCGGGCTTGAGCACCGCCTGCAACTGCGCACCTTCTTCTTGTCGGACCAAGCCCACCTGGTTCATGCGACGGCCCAAGACCTCTGGGATCTCGACAAATTGGGTCAATGGTGCGACCCCGTCAGGCAAGGGCTGCGCCGTCAAATAAGGCGTGAGCGTCGCCCAGCCCGAGGCCGCCGACGGGCCAACAGCAGGGGCGCGCAAATCGTCAGCCAAAGCCGCGCCCAGCGCCTTTTCATAGCCGCTCTGGACAGTCAGCAGGTCAAGGACCTGACCGCCTTCTTTCGTGTCCCGCTCGACCAGCCGCGCAAGCGCCGCCACCTCGGCGCGCAAGGCATTCGCCTCACCCTCGGCCTCCGAGCGCTGCGCACGCGCGTCGCTCTCGCGCAATTGGGTCTCGGCCCGCGCGGCCTCGGCTTCGGCCAAGGTCAGATCTGCCTTTTCCGCCATGGCGACAGCCTGCTTTTCAGCCGCGCTGGCCTCGACAAAATCAGCTTCGGCTGTCTTAAGCGCCGCATCAGCCTCGGCCATCGCGGCCTTCGCTTTCGCGGCCTCTGCTTCGGATTTCGCCAAGGTCGTGTGGTTGTCATCAATCAAGCGCTGCGCCGATTGGTGACGGGCCGCCAGTCGCGCCACATCCTCGGTCAGTTGCGAAAGGTCGGCTTCGCGTTCCTGCAAGACACCGCCCGCCTCGCGTGCACCCGACTGCGCGGCCTCCAGACGATCCTCATGGCCCGCCCCCGCTTTGGCAATCTCGCGCGCTTCCCATTCGAGACGCTCAATCGTCTCGCCTGCATCTTTGTTCAGCCCCGCTTCACGGTCGATGTCTTTGCCAAGTTGATCAATCCGCGCCCGCAAGGTGTCGATTGTCTCAAGCGCGCGGACCTCCTGATCCTTCAACGTGTCGCGCTGCACCTGCAAACGCTGCAAAACAGCCGCCGCAATCGCCTCTTCCTCGCGCAGGGCGGGCAAAACACCCTCAGCGGCCAATCGGGCCTTCGCCGCCTGACGCGCCGCAGTTTCGGCTGCCGCCGCCGCCGTGGTGCGCTCGCGCAATTGGGCACCCGCCGCCAGCATGGCTTCATCGGCCTCTTTCCAGCGGCGGAACAAAAGCATGCCTTCCGCGCGCCGCAGGTTCTCGCCAATCTCGCGATACCGCGCCGCTTGGCGGGCCTGCCGCGCCAATGTCGCCAATTGTGAGGCCAACTGCTCAACTACATCGTCCACACGGGTCAGGTTCGTCTCGGCGCCCTTGAGCTTCAACTCCGCCTCATGGCGGCGCTGATACAAGCCCGAAATCCCTGCCGCTTCTTCCAAGATCCGACGGCGATCCTTGGGCTTGGCGTTGATCAACTCGGAAATCTGCCCTTGACGAACCAGCGCAGGGGAATGCGCACCCGTTGATGCATCGGCAAACAACATCTGCACATCGCGCGCGCGCACGTCCTTGGAACTCACCTTATAGGCAGAGCCCGCATCGCGGGTGATCCGCCGTGTAATCTCCAGATTATCGCTGTCGTTAAACGCCGCAGGGGCCAACCGCTCGCCGTTATCAATAATCAGGCTCACTTCCGCAAAGTTCCGCGCAGGCCGCGTCGATGCCCCCGCAAAAATCACATCCTCCATCGAGCCGCCGCGCATCGCCTTGTGACGGTTCTCGCCCATCACCCAGCGCAACGCCTCCAACAGGTTCGACTTGCCACAGCCATTGGGGCCAACAACCCCCGTCAGCCCATCCGCGATAATCAAATCGGTCGGATCGACAAAACTCTTAAAGCCATTGAGACGCAATTTACTAAAACGCACGTGCAGCCTTCCGATTCTTTGACGAACCCCGAAAATGGCCCCCGACACCCCTCCGAGTCAACGAAAACACACCTTATCTGGGGAATTCAGCCGACTTATCCACAAGATATCGCGTCTCCACACCGCAAATCGCACCACATGCGCGACACATCCCATGTCGACCATCAGCAGCCACCGTCTTTTCACACATCGCCACATTCCCAGAGAACCTGAAATTCACGCAAACGGCAACGAGGCGCAAAAACCTTCAACTACCACTTAGGTTCTGAACGGGGTTTTTGGTAGCGTCAATCGGGGTGATTTAGGTGTGTTCCAAAAACGAGGGTTATTGAAACGACGGGGAACGGCGACTGTGCGGGACAATGCGGCCATTACCATCAACTCAGGGGGTGACCGCTTTATGAACGCTGGCCAAAACCTATGGTTCTTGAACCTACAATGGAATTTCAAGGTAGGTGGCCAAAAATCCTAACTTCTTTTTCGATGATCCAAGCGTTTGTGACTGCGATATTCAAAGGGATATCGGTTTGCATTTTATCGCGGTCGTTGGGTTACCCCGTTTAGCAGCGTCCGCCTACCAATAGTCATTGACAATCTGCAGAGGGAATTGGATTGTTTAACGGCCACAAAGTGGCGCGAGCAAATCGCATTCAGGTCCGAATTCATTAGCTGAGAACCCGATTCTACCGTCAAACTTCTGAGTTGTGAACTGATAGGAGATGGCTGCGCCACGGTCACATGAAGGATCTTTGCTTTGTTTGAAAGCACTTGTGCTTGACGGCCCGCCGTCCCGCGCAACACCTATGCCTGACTTCCAGCCGCGCGCAAGCAAACCATCAAGTTCTGGTACCGTTCCAGCATGCAACACTTCAATTTGTTGATTTGTCAGCTTTGTATTGATGCGCACCCAGCAAGCTGTAGGACGGACACGCCCGTCCTTCCGGTCTAGGCCGAAGTAGGCTGTGATACCTTCTGGAAAGTTTGCCGTTGCAGACAAGTTTTTGGCAATATTCGCATCAGCAGCGTCGTCAAGCGTCCGTGACAGATCAAGCGGGTTTCCATGCATGTGGCCAATGCACTGCGCCACAAGCGAAGTGAACTGGAATGCCCCCAGTGAAGTGGTCCACCAATTGGGATATGATTATTCCGTTTTAGGAGGACTAAACGATGGCTGAAAAACGAGAAAAGCCGGAAGATATCGTGCTGAAGCTTCGGCAGGTTGAAGTTTTACAAGGGCAAGGCAAGTCAGTTTCCCAGGCTGTTCGACAAATTGGCGTCACCATTCAGACCTATTATCGATGGCGCAAAGAGTATGGGGGCATGAGCCGCGTTCAGCTCAAACGGCTGAAAGAGCTTGAGACTGAAAACCAGCGCC
>JAQXBV010000068.1 GCA_029252195.1 Yoonia sp. | reverse complement strand
AAGCGCCACAGCAGCCTTAAACTGGTCTGAAAAGTTCCGTCGTTTTGTCATTCTCGTATCCATTCGTTCGGGTTGGATACATCTTAGCACGCTGTCCGAATTTGCCGGAACACTTCAGTCTGCATGACCCATGCGCCCGCCTTCTCTACCGCCGTCCCAGTCGAGAGTTGCGCGACGCGGGCGTCATAGACGCTGGCGCTCAAATCCGCATGCAAGTAGCCCTTGAAGGCAAAGCCTGCCATGACCAAAAGGACCAATCCTTTGAGCGGAAAGCGTGGGTTATAAATGCGGGGATGTGCCACGATCAGGCCCGTGCTGCCGATCTTATGTACGGCCCCGACATTCAGGCGACGATGACGGCGAACGATTCGCTTCAGGCGGCGATCAAATGGCGTAGCTGTAAGGGACATAATAAGTCTCAACGTGAAGCCCCCACCTCACATGTCTAAAATCGCGCCCAAATGTGGCGAGATTAAGGCAAACAGGTCAAATGCAGGGAAAATTAAGGCGATTTAACGAGCGTTAATGTTGTCCAGTCAACAATGCTATCGCGCTGGATAAGATTAAATCCATTCGCGCAATAAACCTCAATGACCGCATCGGCTTGTTCGTTAAGAATCCCCGAAAGAATGACATAACCACCGGCTTTCACAGCAGGGCCCATCTCTGGTGCGAGGCCGATAAGTGGTCCCTTAAGGATATTCGCAAAGATCAAATCGTAGGGGGCGTTCTCTTTGAGCGCAGGTGCATCAAAACCAGCGGCAACAACGCACTCAACCTTGCCAGTCAGCCCATTGGCCTCCACATTGGCCACCGCCACATCCACGGCGACGGGATCAATGTCGCTCGCGAGCACCTTGGACGGCAAAACTGCCGCCGCAGCCATTGCCAGCACAGCCGTGCCACAGCCTACATCAATGATTGCCTCGCCCGCAAAGCCTTCGCCGAGCAAGCGGTCAAATGCGCGCAGGCAACCAAGCGTCGTTCCGTGATGCCCCGTGCCAAAGGCCATTGCGGCTTCGATCAACAATGGCACGCAGCCCGCAGGCACCTTGTCTGCATCGTGGCTGCCATAGACGAAAAAGCGGCCCGCCGCGACAGGGGCCAACTCGCGGCGCACATGGCTGACCCAATCGGTCTCGGGAATCTCGGAAATAAGGAAATCCTTCACGCCGTGCATCGAGGCCAGCACCGCCAGCCCCGCCGCATCAGGGGCCTGAGTAAAATAGGCGCCAACTTCCCATAGCCCCGATCCGTCCTCGACCTCAAAAATCCCTGTGCCTGTCGGCTCTGGCATCAGTGCCTCAAGATCCTCGCAAAGGGCGGAGGCAATATCTTCATTGGCAGCAACAGTCAGGGCGGAATAGGACAGCATGGGTTTAGCCTCTCAAAAGCGTTCCCCAACCTGCTAGGCCGTCACGCCCTCTTCGTCAATCAGCCGCCACCGTCAAACGATGCTGAAACACTGTCTCATGGCCCTTACTTGGATGCCGCGGGATGAGCAGCGCAAGGATGAACGAAATCGACGCCATACTGGCCGCCGCAACAAAGACCGCCGCTGGCGACACCAGCCACAAATAGCCCAAGCCCGCTGGCAGAAAGACCGCGGCGATATGGTTGATGGTGAAAGCCACGGCCGCCGTCGGGGCAATATCCTGCGGGTCTGCGATCTTCTGGAAATAGGTCTTCAACGCCAAAGCCAAAGCGAAGAAGATGTGATCCACCACATAAAGCCCCGCCGCGATCAAAACGCCCCAGCCAAAGAAATACACGCCGCCATAGGCCAGAAACACCATCACCAGCCCTGCATATTCGAACAACAGCGCACGCCGCTCGCCAAATGCGCCGACCACTTTACCGACCATCGGCGCGATGAATACGTTCGACATCAGGGTCAGCAGGTAAAGCGATGTGATCTCGTGCACGTCAAACCCGAACCGCTCGACCATCATAAAGCCCGCGAAAACCACGAAAATCTGCCGGCGCGCGCCCGCCATGAATTGCAGCGCATAATAAAGCCAATAGCGTTTGCGCAAAATAAAGGTCTTCAGCTGCGGATTGGGCGCCTCGAACTGCGGATAGGCAAACAGGCAGAACAAGGCGATCATCGCCGTCAGCCCGCCCGAAATCATATAGACCGTGTTATAAGACAGCCCCATCCGATCCCACAGCAGCACGATCAAGCCGTAGGCCACAAACGTCACGGCTGATCCCATCGCCATCAGCCAGCCTAAGACCCTTGGGGCGTCTTTCTTTGCGATCCACTGCAACTGCAACGACTGGTTTACCGTCTCATAATAGTGAAAGCCGATCGACGAGAGCATCGTTAGGGTAAGGATACCGCCCATCGAAGGGAACTGCGCCGTGAGCGCTGTCGCAACCCCCAGCATGATCAAGGCCGCCAGCCCCAAGATCTGCTCGCGGATAAAGATGATCAGCGCGATCACCCCGATCGCCAGAAACCCCGGTATCTCGCGGACGGTGTGCAACCAGCCAATATCCGACCCGTCAAAGTCTGCGACCTCAATCACAAAGTTATTCAAAAGCGCCGACCACGTATTAAACGCAATCGGCATGGCCAAAGCCATCACGAACAACAAGAAAATAGGGCGACGCCAAAACGGCTGATGCTGCGCATCTGCGAGGGTGATGTATTTCATGGGGATTGTGTAAGCGGGTTATTTGAGGGCGGCAAGCACGACCAGTCTAAGTCGACTTCGTGAAGGCCTCTTTTGCCGCCTTGATCAAATCACTCGCTGGCTTAGGTGCAAATGCCATCGCGCCACCAGCAAAGGCCAAATGCGGTGGAACACCAAGATAACCACCCAATGCGGTTGACGCAAAAATCAAGCCAACACGCGCAGAACCAACAGATGTTTGCCAAACGCCTTCTACAACTTCCTCCGCCTTTTCTACCGGCAACTTCCTAAATCTGTCTTTATAAACGGTGAAGGAGCGAACACTCCGCTCCGCAACTTCGGTAGAATTGGCCCCGTCGCACGGATAGTCGCCCGCCAGGCCGCAATTGCCTCACTCAATGTAAGAAGCGCCTCAATCCTCAAGTGTGCGTTTCGGAATTTCACCGTCGCGTAGTGAACTATTTAGTAGTCCCGCCACACCATTCACTTCCAGCTTCGAGGCGATACTGCTAGCGTTGACATACCCAAAACGATTATCGCTATCCGCAGCTCTTGCTGCCGCGCTTGCGAACGAAGCCGCAGATACATAGTTCGACTAGCTTACGTGGCATCTTGATTGTTCAACTGCGAATATGACTGCTTTATCGGGCCGCCAGCAAGACACAATAGATGCAAGGATTGCCCTACCATTATAAAAGTCATTTTTCTTGCGTTCTCAATTTTTGCTCCGCGGCACATGTGGATAGATTAATGCGGCGTTCATTGCCGCAAAGGCAGAAATTTCTGCTGGTGTTCTACCTTCACACCACTTCTCCACACTCACCCGATCCGTGAACTCAAGCATCACATCCCCCCACTCTTACCAAGAAAACCCAAACCGACCTGTACACACTCTGCGCCTACCCAGTGCACCCAAATCACACCCTTAATAAAAGCTCTGCGGATCGATATCGATGGCCATACGCAACTCGCCCTTAAGCCGAAATTGCCCCGCCCATTCGGCCAGCGCTTGCTGCAATGGTGCCGCCTTATCCGCCTTCACCAGAAGCCTGACACGGTGCCGCCCCCGCACCCTTGCAATCGGTGCGGGCGCAGGTCCAAAAACCTGTGCGCCAATCTTGCGCAAAGGCCCGTCGCGCCGCGCCATATCCGTGCCGAGATCAAAGACCTCCTGCACATTCGTGCTGCTCAGAATGATCCCCGCCATGCGCCCGTAAGGTGGCACGCCCGCGGCCTTACGTTCAGCCGCCTCAGCCGCCCAAAAGCTTTCTTCGTCCCCTGCCAAAATCGCTCTGATAACAGCATGTTCCGGCTGGAAGGTCTGCAACATCGCCGCCCCCGGCGTCTCGGCCCGACCAGCACGGCCTGCGACCTGCCGCATCAGTTGAAACGTCCGCTCGGCGGCGCGCAAATCCGACCCCTGCAACCCCAGATCCGCGTCAATCACGCCGACCAAGGTGAGGTTGGGAAAATTGTGCCCTTTGGCCACCAATTGCGTGCCGATAATGATATCGGCGCCACCTTGGGCGATCTCTTCGATGTGAGCTTTCATCGCCCGCGCAGAGCCATAAAGATCCGACGACAAGACCACGATGCGCGCATCAGGAAATAGCGCCGTGACCTCTTCGGCCATCCGCTCCACACCCGGGCCTACGGGGGCAAGTTTATCTTCCGCCTGACAGTGCGGGCAGACCGTCGGCATCGGTTTTGTCTCGCCGCATTGATGGCACATCAGGCGCTTCAAAAAGCGGTGTTCAACCATGCGTGCATCGCAGTGGTCGCAGCCGATTTGATGCCCGCAGGCACGGCAGAGCGTGATCGGGGCATAGCCCCTACGGTTCAGGAAAATAAGGCTCTGCTCGCCCTTCCTGATCCGGTCCGCAATTGCATCACGCAACGTGGGCGAAACCCAATTACCGTTCGGCACAGGCTCGGTGCGCATATCAATCGCCGTCATCTCGGGCATGACCGCAGGTCCAAAGCGGGAGTTCAAAACGAGCCGTTGATACTTGCCCGCCTCGACATTGGCCCAACTCTCAAGGCTCGGGGTGGCGGACGCCAAGACGACCTGCGCCCCATTGATCGCCGCGCGCAATACGGCCATGTCGCGGGCGTTATACAGCACACCATCTTCTTGTTTATATGAGGTATCATGTTCCTCATCGACAACGATCAGCCCAAGGTTTTGGAACGGCAAAAACAGCGCCGAGCGCGCGCCCACAACCAGTTGCGCATCACCCTGCCCGACCATGCGCCAACAACGCCGCCGTTCGGTCATCGTCACGCCAGAATGCCACTCGGCGGGCTTCATGCCAAAACGGACCTCGACTCGGGTGATGAACTCGCCAGAAAGCGCAATTTCGGGCAACAGAACAAGCGCCTGACGGCCCATGCGCAAACATTCGGCGACGGCCTCAAGATAGACCTCGGTCTTGCCCGACCCCGTCACGCCCTTAAGCAAAGTGGTTCCGTATTTGTCTGTGCGTAAGGCGGCACGCAGCACCTCTGCCCCTGCTGCCTGATCGGCGCTTAACTCTTTGCCGCCATAGTCGGGATCAAGGCGCGGGTAAGGTGTATCGCGCGGGGAATCCTCCTCGAACACAGCGCCTTGCTTGACCAGCCCTTTGACAACAGAGGTGCCAACGCCCGCCATTTCGGCCAGTTCGCCAAGGGTAAACGCCAAGCCGCCATAATCGCGCAGAACCTCCAGAACCTTCGTGCGCGCATCGGTGATCCGATCCGGCGCGCTGTCGCCCAAACGGTAAACTTTCCGCATTGATGGCGCGTCACCCAATCCGGGTGCGCGGGTCGCAAGCCTCAACATCGCGGACATGGGCGTGAGGGTATAATCGGCCGTGCGGGTCAAAAATTGCTTCATCTCGTCGCGCATCGGCGCGACGTCCAAAACACGGATCACGGGGCGGATTTTGACATAGTCATAATCGCCAGCCCCCTCGCGCCACACGACGCCCAAGACCTTACGCGGGCCAAGCGGCACCTCGACAAATGCGCCCAAATGACAGCCACCCTCGGGCGCTTTGTAGTCCAAAAAGCGGTCGATTGGCTGCGCGGTCAAAACCGCGACCAACTCGCCTTCATGGAAAAACTCTGCTGTCATCGGCTCCCATCCGTTTTGGCACCACGCCACCTCCAAGAGGTAGACGCTACGGGCGCAAACGCCAACCGCCCGCGCACAACCGCGTCAAAGTTTTTCGCACAGCCACCATCCCTTGTGGCGCGTCCTCCCTGCGTCCCAATATCTGTAAGGATTTCACAAATCCTTACCCAAACCAAAATTTAGGGGAGAAATTGCAGAGGTGAGATGCTATAAGACCGCAAAATCAAAAGAACGAGCAGGCATATGACACCCAAACCGCAAATGGACGCCAACGTCCGTGACAAGATTATTGCTGACCCTGAGGTTCTCCTTGAGGATCTCGACATCATGCGTGCGCTCGTCGCTGCAAATGAAAAATCCATGGGCGGTAATATCGTCGATTTGCGCGGGATCGCGATGGAGCGGCTCGAAGCCCGCCTTGACCGTTTGGAAGACACGCATCGCTCTGTGATAGCCGCCGCCTACGAGAATCTGGCGGGCACCAATCAAGTGCACCGTGCAGTGTTGCGAATGATGGATGCGACGAAGTTCGAGACTTTCTTGCATGACCTGACCACCGATGTCGCAGACACATTGCGCGTCGATAAAATGCGCCTTGTGCTTGAGACCGAAAGCGAGGCCGAAGAGCCTGCTGTCGCGCAATTGGGCAATGTGCTTGGCACGGTCCAGAGGGGCTTTATCGACAATTATATCAACCGCGGGCGCTCTGCCCCGGTGCGACAAGTCACCCTGCGCCAGATCCAATCTGACGACGCGACACTTTATGGCGATAAGGCCGCGTTCATCCGGTCCGAGGCCTGCCTCAAGCTGGATTTCGGCGCAGGTCGCTTGCCAGGGATGCTTTTGCTGGGGGCCGAAGACCCGCATCAATTCACCCCGCAGCAAGGCATCGATCTGCTAGCATTCTTTGCGGGCGTTTTTGAGCGCGCGATGCGCCGCTGGCTCGCTTAGGGCGATGATTGCTCCGGCTCTTACGCACGCGCTGGCCTCTTGGCTTGACTACTGTCGCGCGCTCAACGGAGCCGCCGAGAATACGATCAAAGCCTACCAAGCGGACGTGATGGGCTTTTTGGCCTTCATGACCGTGCACCACGGCGCGCAACAAGGTCTTGGCCCATTGTCGGACATCACGCTCACCGACATGCGCTCTTGGATGGCCGCCGAGCGCGGGCGGGGCGTCGGTGCACGCTCTTTGGCGCGACAACTTTCTGCGGTGAAAACCTTTTATCGCTGGCTGTCCGAGCGCGAAGGCTTTGAGCCCACCGCCGTGCTCTCGACCCGCAGTCCAAAGTTCACCAAGAAGCTCCCCCGTCCGCTCGCCGAGGATGCCGCCACTGCGATGATCGAAACCGTCGAGTTGCAAGCGACCGACGCATGGGTCGCGGCGCGCGACAGTGCGGTCGTCACCCTGCTTTACGGCTGCGGCTTGCGGATATCAGAGGCCTTGGGATTAACGGGAGCCGACGTGCCATTGCCGCCCGTTCTGCGGATCACAGGGAAGGGCGGCAAGGAACGGATCGTGCCAGTGATTGATGCCGCGCGCGCGGCCGTGCAGGCCTATTTGCAGCTCTGCCCGCATCCCATGTCACCTGATGCGCCGCTGTTTCGTGGCATCCGTGGCGGCGCGCTCAACCCGCGTGTCGTGCAAAAAGTGATGGAGAAATCACGTCTGCAACTGGGCTTGCCTGCATCCGCCACGCCGCACGCGATGCGCCACAGTTTTGCGACACATCTGCTCACGGCAGGGGGCGATTTGCGGGCGATCCAAGAGCTTCTTGGCCATGCCAGCCTCTCGACCACCCAAGCCTATACCGCTGTCGACACCGCGCATTTGATGGAAGTGTACGTGCGCGCGCACCCGCGCCATTAGCCATTGATTGCAAGTGACCCCGTTTTCCCCCAAAGAGACCTCATGACAGTTCAAACCAAAGCCCTCCTCGTCCATCTGCTCACCGCCACTGGTGCCGTCTTTGCCATGCTTGCCATGCTTGCGGCGGTAGATCAGGAATGGTCACTGATGTTCTTGTGGTTGGTTGTTGCGTTTTTTGTGGACGGGATCGACGGGCCATTGGCGCGCCGCTACGACACCAAAACCAACGCGCCGGTCTTTGACGGGGTGCTGCTTGATCTGATCATTGATTACCTCACCTATGTCTTTGTGCCGGCCTATGCGCTCTTTAAGTCTGGCCTCTTGCCCGGCTGGACAGGCTGGATCGCCATTATCGTGATCACCTTCACCTCCGCCATGTATTTTGCCGACAGCCGCATGAAAACAAAGGATTATTCCTTCTCCGGCTTTCCAGGCTGCTGGAACATGCTGGTGCTTGTGCTCTTTGCCCTACAACCAAATTTCTGGGTCATCTTGGCGCTCGTGGCTGTCCTCGCAATTGCGATGTTCTTTCCCGTGCGCTTTGTGCACCCTGTCCGCACCCAACGCTGGCGCAGCATCACCTTGCCGATGGCCCTTGCTTGGACATTCTTTGCAGGCTGGGCCGCTTGGGTCGATTTTGATGCCGCAAGCTGGGCGCATTACGGGCTTTTCATCAGCTCCGTTTACCTGCTTGGCGCTGGGGCCGTGCAGCAGATCCTCTATGGCAAAGACGGCTAGATCCGCGTTACGATCACACCCGCAACGATCAGCGCCGCAGCGAGCCCCTTCTGAGCGTTAATCTTTTCGCCAAAGGCCACTGCCCCAATCAGCACAGCAAACAGAATTGATGTCTCTCGCAAAGCTGCGACAAGGGCAATCGGTGCCACCGTCATCGCCCAAACCGCAATCGCATAAGCGCCATAGCTCAACACGGCGGCCAAGCTGCCCATTGCCCAAGCCTTGCGATTTGCCCGCAAAACGGGCCACCCGCGTAGCGCCAAACAGCAAGGCGTAAAGAATACCGCATCCAAGGCAAACAACCAGCCGACATAGGCCACAGCATCCCACGCTTCACGGGCTCCAAGGCCGTCAACAAGCGAATAGCCCGCCGTCGCCATCGCCGATCCAAGCGCGAAGGGCAACAGTTTCCGGCTCTCCCCCGATGAGAAAACCCCCCGCGCCATAAGCAAAATCCCAAGACCCAGAGTGATAATCCCGACATACTCCCAGCCCGCGATTTTATCGGCCAGAAACAGCGCCGAGATCACGAGGACAACCATTGGTGCCGTGCCTCTGGCGATCGGGTAAACACGGCTCAAATCGCCCTGTTCATAGGCGTAGGCGAGGAACAATTTATAAACCGAGTGGAACACGCCAGAAGCGAAAAGCCAGACCCAGACATGCCCTTCGGGCATCGGCCGCGTCAGGGCAATGACAAGACCAAAACCGCCCTGCACCACCGTCAATATCAACATCGAGGTGAGCTTGGACGTGCCCAGTTTGATCAACGCATTCCATGAAGCATGCAAAAATGCCGCCCCCATCACCGCCGCCAAAACCCAAACTGTCATGCAAAATCTCGTGTCAAATCAAGAGGCCCGCTGCCCCTTCATGGCGTAACAATTGCACCTTTGTCTCGACGCCACCAGCGCCAGAAAACCCGCCAAGGCCATTGGCGCCGAGCACGCGGTGACACGGGATAATGATCGGAATCGGATTGGCGCCACAGGCCTGCCCAATCGCCTGCGCAGGCACATCCAATTCGCGGGCAAGATCGCCGTAGGTACGGGTTTCCCCAAAAGGGATTGCCCTGAGCGCTGAACCAAACTTCCGCTGAAAATCGCTGACTTGCGGGCCGAGTGGCAGATCAAAGACCCGCCGCTCGCCTGCAAAATACTGCGCCAACTGCGCGACGGCCTCAAAGGCAACAGGATCGCCGATCCCATCCACCACCGACCAGTCCAGCCGCACAACGGCCCCATCTTGCACCACCACCGATAACGGGCCCACAGGGCTGTGAGGTAGCGATGCTGCGTAGGATGGGTCTTGACCCATCTTAGCTGAGGGCCTCGTCGCAACGCCCGCAAACACCCGCATGGGCATGGGTTCCGACATCAGGCAGAATCTTCCAGCAGCGCTGGCATTTCTCGCCATCGGCCAATGCAAAGACCACGGCGACATCGGCCACATCATCCAACGTGAACGCATCCGCAGGGGCCGCGTCAGTCGAGACATAAATACCCGAAGTGATGCTCAGATCATCAAAGGCGACAGTTTCCAAGAGCTTGGCCGTGTCAGCGTTCACATAAACCGTTGGCGCCGCTTCCAAAGATGCGCCAATGACTTTCGCCGTCCGCTCGACCTCCAAGGCCCCCGTCACAACGCGGCGCACCGCGCGAACCGTCGCCCATTTCGCGGCAAGCGCATCGTTGCGCCAATCGCTAGGTGTCTCGTCGAAATCGACCAAGTGGACCGAGCTTGCGTCACCAGGGAAGCGCTCTAGCCAGACCTCTTCCATCGTGAACACCAGAACTGGGGCCAGCCATTTGGTCAGGCGGTGGAACAAGATATCGAGCACCGTGCGCCCTGCACGACGACGCGCAGTATCACCATCACAATAAAGCGCATCCTTGCGGATATCGAAGTAGAACGCCGAGAGGTCCACCGTCGCGAAAGTAAACACCGCGCTGAACACACCTTGGAAATCATAGGCGGCATAGCCCTTTCGGACCACCTCATCAAGCTCCGCCAGACGGTGCAAGATCACCTGCTCCAGCTCGGGCATATCGGCCACGGCCACACGGTCGGCCTCGGTAAAGTCGGCCAATGAGCCGAGCATAAACCGTAGCGTGTTGCGCAAACGCCGATAGCTATCGGATGTCCCTTTCAGGATCTCATCGCCGATCCGCTGGTCGTTGGTATAATCGGTCTGCGCCACCCAAAGCCGCAGGATATCCGCGCCATATTGCTGCACGATCTTTTCGGGCACGATGGTGTTGCCGATGGATTTGGACATCTTCATGCCTTTTGCATCCAACGTAAAGCCGTGGGTCAAAACACCGCGGTAAGGCGCATGGCCCATGGTCCCGCAGGCCTGCAACAACGAAGAGTGGAACCAGCCGCGATGCTGGTCGGTGCCTTCAAGGTACAGGTCAGCCATGCCGTCTGCGGACCCATCCGCACGGTCACGCAGGGTGAAGGCGTGGGTCGAACCACTGTCGAACCATACGTCCAGGATATCCATGACCTGATGGTAAGCATCGACGTCAACCAAACCGCCCAAGAACCGCTCTTTCGCGCTGTCCTGATACCACGCATCAGCGCC
Organism: Yoonia sp.; assembly: GCA_029252195.1. Classification (GTDB taxonomy): domain Bacteria; phylum Pseudomonadota; class Alphaproteobacteria; order Rhodobacterales; family Rhodobacteraceae; genus Yoonia. Next base: position 22,093 of record JAQXBV010000068.1, on the reverse strand, counting down.
TTCAGCCTCGAAGGCCGCGACAATACGGGCGTTCACGGCTTCATTGCGTAGCAGGAAATCATCGTCCGTTGGCAGCGCGCCAACCTTGGTGAAACAGGTCAGTGGCACGCCCCACGCACGTTGACGCGACAGCACCCAGTCAGGACGCTGTTCGATCATGGCGTAAAGACGGTTACGGCCCTTGTACGGGGTCCATGTGACCAGCTCGTCGATCGAACGCAGCGCACGTTCACGGATCGTCGTGCCGTAAGCGTCCTGTCCGTCACCAACCGCCTTATCAATCGCAGCAAACCACTGCGGCGTGTTGCGGAAGATGATCGGCGCTTTCGAGCGCCACGAATGCGGATAGCTATGCTTGGTCTGGCCGCGCGCGATGATCCCGCCCGCCTCGACCAATTTCGCGATCACAGCCGTATTCGCCTTGCCCTCTTTGCCCTTGCTGTCAAAGATTTCAAGCCCCGCGAAGAACGGCACATGCGGCAAGAATTCAGACGCCTCGCCGACGTTATGGGTCATCCGGTCCAGCCAGTTGCGCTTCATAAACGCCTCATAGTCGTCGGCGCCGTGGGAAGGGGCGGTATGCACAAAGCCCGTGCCCGCATCGTCCGTCACATGATCGCCGTCGATCATGGGGACGTCATACGACCAATAAGCATCCAGTTTGGCAAACGGGTGCGCGCAGATCAGGCCGTCCATCTCGGCGGGTGTCACATCGCGCAGTCGCGTAAATTCGGTCACACGCGATTTGGTTAGCGCATCCTCGGCCAAAGTGTCGGCGAACAAATAAGTCTGGCCCGCAGCGGTCCAGCTTTCTTCCTCGGTCGCATCAACGCGGTAAAGGCCATAAGCAATCTTGCTGTTAAACGCGACCGCCTTGTTGGACGGGATCGTCCAAGGGGTCGTCGTCCAGATCACAACGCGAGCATTCGCCAAATCGCCCGAAGCATTCTGAAAGCTAAACGGCACCCAGATCGTGTGGCTTTTGTGGTCGTGATATTCGATCTCGGCCTCGGCCAGCGCTGTTTTCTCAACAGGCGACCACATCACAGGCTTGGAGCCTTGATAAAGCGTGCCGTTCATCAGGAACTTCTGGAACTCTTCGGCGATCACGCGCTCGGCGTGGAAATTCATGGTCAGATAGGGATCGGCCCAGTTGCCCTGCACGCCCAAGCGCTTGAACTCTTCGCGCTGAATATGGACCCAACCAGCTGCAAACTCGCGGCATTCCTGACGAAACTCCACAACAGGCACATCGTCCTTGTTGCGGCCTTTGGCGCGGTATTGCTCTTCGATTTTCCACTCGATCGGCAGGCCGTGACAATCCCAACCGGGGATATAACGAGCGTCTTTGCCCATCATCTGCTGCGAGCGGACAACCATATCCTTGAGGATCTTGTTGAGAGCATGGCCGATGTGCAAATGGCCGTTGGCATAGGGCGGGCCGTCGTGCAGTGTAAACGGTTGGCGACCTGTCTTTGCACGCAGTTGGCCGTAAACGTCCATTTTGACCCAACGGTCCAGCCATTCAGGCTCGCGTTTTGGAAGGCCCGCACGCATCGGAAAATCGGTTTTCGGCAGGTTCAGTGTATCTTTGTATTCGGGGGTGTCGGCGCACATAGGGGCGTCCTTTTCATCATCTTTTCAAGGGGTTGGGCGGCGCGGTATGGTCAACGCCATTGGCCCGGCGGCGCTGACGTCAGCGCGCCGGGGACATAATTCGTATGTGCGCCCAGAAATTCATAAAATGGCTTATAGACCCGCACCAAACCCAGAACAAGACCCCGCCTGTTGCGGCTGATCGCCCATCAGCCGCAGGGGCTAGATCCGTGCCAGACGGCGCTTGTGCGGATCACTTGGTGTCGCTTTGAACCCGACCAAAGTTTGGTGCCGCCGTGTCCTGACCCGCCTCGATGATCGACCGTCGGATCGACCGCGTGCGGGTGAAATAGTCGTGCAGATGGGCGCCGTTGCCTTCGCGGATGGCCCGTTGTAGCACGAATAATTCTTCGGTGAAGCGGCCCAAGATCTCAAGCGTCGCATCCTTGTTGTTCAAAAACACATCGCGCCACATTGTCGGATCAGAGGCCGCAATACGGGTAAAGTCACGGAAACCCGCAGCCGAATATTTGATCACTTCGCTGTCTGTCACACGGCCCAGATCATCGGCCACGCCGACCATCGTATAGGCGATCAGGTGCGGGGTGTGGCTGGTGACGGCAAGCACCAGATCGTGGTGATCCGCATCCATCGTGTCGACATTCGATCCCATCGCGCGCCAGAGATCTTCAAGCTTTTTCACGACCGCTTCGTCATCGCACAAATCGGGCACAACGATACACCACCGCCCGTCGAACAATTCGGCAAAGCCAGAAGTGGGGCCAGAATGCTCGGTGCCCGCAAGCGGGTGGGCTGGCACAAAATGAACGCCAGCGGGCAGATGCGGTGCGACCGCGTCAATCACGGCCCGTTTGACCGAGCCGACATCGCTTACTGTTGTGCCTGCCTTCAGAACCGGCGCAATCTCGATCGCGACGCTTTCCATTGCCCCGACGGGCACGCAAAGCACCACCAGATCAGACCCTTCTGCCGCTTCTGCCGCAGTGTCATAGATACGATCACAAAGCCCCATGTCGCGGGCAATTGTGCGGGTCTCGTTGCTGCGAGCGTAGCCAACAACCTCGCCCGCCAGTCCTGCCCGCTTGATGGCGTGAGCCATTGACGACGCAATCAGGCCCAAGCCGATCAGCGCAATACGATTGTAAATCTGGGTCATAACCGCAGACCTTTGAACTGCGCAACAGCGTGCACGATACGGCGACAGGCGCTCTCGTCACCGACAGTGATCCGCAGGCAATTTGGCAGTTTGTAGCCCGCGACACGGCGCACCAAAATGCCTTCGGAGCGCAGATAATCGTCGCAGGCATTCGCTTCGGTTTCCGACCCGAAACGCGCCAGAATGAAGTTCGCCGTCGAGGTATCCGACGGCACCCCGATCTCGGCCAGCCCTGTCGCCAGCCACTCGCGCCAGCGCGCATTTTCTTCGCGGCATTTTGCGATATAAGCAGTATCTTTCACAGCGGCCTCTGCGGCGGCGAGGGCGGCCGTTGACAGATTGAACGGCCCACGGATGCGGTTGAGCACGTCGATGATCGGGCGCGGACCATAGCCCCAGCCGACTCGCAGCCCACCAAGGCCATAGATTTTCGAGAAGGTGCGGGTCATCACGACATTCTCGCGGGCCTCAATCAGCTTGAGCCCTGCATCATAGCCTTCGACATATTCCGCATAGGCCCCGTCAAGCACAAGGATCGCCTGCGGCGGCAAACCTTCGGCAAGGCGCGCCAATTCCGCTTGTCCGATCATCGTGCCTGTCGGGTTGTTCGGGTTCGCCAAAAACACCAGCTTGGTCTTTTTCGTGCAACCTGCAAGGATGGCGTCAACGTCCGTCATCCGCTCGCTCTCACGCACTTCGACAGGCGTGCCACCTGCAGCAAGCGTCGAGATGCGGTACATCGCAAACCCATGTTCTGTAAAGATAACTTCGTCACCTTTGCCGACATAGGCTTGGCAAAGGAAGTGGATAATCTCGTCGGACCCAACGCCGCAAATCACCCGCTCCAGATCGACGGACCAAACATCGCCAATCGCTTGACGCAGGCTTGCGTGGTCTGTGTTCGGGTAGCGGTGCAAGCTGTGAACCGCGCGCGAAAACGCCTCTTTAGCCGCATCAGACGGCCCCATCGGGTTTTCGTTCGAGGAGAGTTTCAGTACGTTCGAAGCGCCCTCAACGTGGGCGGCGCCGCCAACGTAAAGTGCGATATCCATAATGCCGGCTTGCGGTTTAATCTGATTGGCCATGTTAAAACTTCCCCAAGGTTGCCACGTTCTAGCCTGACACATTGCGCATGACCAGTGAGGCCGTGCGAAAAAGCGGTGAGTGAAACACATGCACCATAGGTCGCCCCCTGCTGACCACGATTGTGACGGCGTCCAAGAATTGCTAGGCTTGAGTAACAGTGCAGAAAGGTGTGCAAGATGTCTCATCGGATCAACGCGTTAGGTCAACCTATCGGCCTGGATATCGAGGGCTGGGTAAGCTGCCCGCGCCCGCCGAAAACAGCGATGCTCGGCACTTGGGCACATGTTGTCCCACTTAGCCGCGCAACGCATCTTGATGCCCTTTTCGACGCATTTGCCACAGATGAAACTGGCCAGATGTGGACCTATTTGCCGAACGGGCCATTTGAGGACCGCGAAAGTTTGTCCGCCTTTTTGGACTCCGCGGAAGCGAGTGCCGACCCCCTATTTTACGCTATCCTGGAGGCAGACAGTGGTCGTGCCTTGGGTTTTGCGAGTTACCTTCGGATTGACCCAGCCGTTGGGGTGATCGAGGTCGGTTTTATTGTAATGTCTCCGCTTTTACAAAAGACGCGCATCGCCACCGATGCAATGTATTTGATGATGTCACATGTATTTGATGATCTAGGGTATCGCCGTTTCGAGTGGAAATGCGATAATCTCAACGGTCCGTCTAAGCGAGCTGCCCGCCGTTATGGATTTCACTTTGACGGGATGTTCCCTCAGGCCACGATTTATAAGGGTCGCAATCGGGACACCGCATGGTTTTCGATCTTGGACAAGGACTGGCCAGAGATTCGCGGAGGATTTCAGGCATGGCTTGATCCTGGAAATTTTGACGAGGACGGAATACAAAAGTCGAGTTTGGTGACGCGCAAGAGTTAGTGGCCGTGTTCATCTTGTGAAGTACCGAGGGGCATCTATGAAGCGATTTGAATACATTTGTGACGCTTGCGGGGAAACGCAAAATGGTGCGCCGTCATTTTCGTTCAGATTTCCTCCGTATTACTTTGATATTCCCGAGACCGAGCGGGCGGAGCGGGTTCGCGTTAATGACGATTTTTGTGAGATTGATACGCCCGAGGGCGGCACTCTATTTTGGATTCGCGTTGTCATAGAGGCGCCGATCGCAGGGGCCACAGAACCGTTTACGTGGGGCGTGTGGGTCACGCAATCGGCTGAAAGTTTCGCACGATATCGCGATACTTTCGGGCAGAATCAATCCGCTGATGGCAGTTTTGGTTGGCTGACGGTGGATTTGCCTTGTTACAACCGGACCGCAGCGGGAGCCGTGTTAGAAAATCTGGAATGTGATGTGCAATGGGGCTGCACGGGACAGCGCCCAAAGGCATATCTTTGGGAGAGCGAACATCCATTGGCGGTCGATCAACGCGGCGGGATATCTTGGGATCGCGCCGTCGAGATTGCCACTGTTACAAATGCCAAATTTGACGGCTGCTGAAACACAAAAGGGCCGCACCGGAGTGCAGCCCTTTCATATCATCATGCTCGGAACGATTAGTTCTTGGCGTAGAATTCGACCACGAGGTTTGGTTCCATCGTCACTGGGTATGGAACGTCGCCGAGTTGTGGTGTGCGTGTGAAAGTTGCAGTCATCTTGTTGTGATCGACTTCCAAGTAGTCAGGCACATCGCGCTCTGGCAATTGTGTTGCCACGAGAACAAGTTCCATCTGCTTGGACTTCTGACGCACTTCGACAACGTCGCCTTCTTTCACGCGGTAGGAAGGGATGTTGACGCGCTGGCCATTCACGGTCACGTGACCGTGGTTCACGAACTGACGTGCAGCAAAGATTGTTGGCACGAATTTGGCACGGTAAACAACTGCGTCCAAGCGGCGCTCAAGCAAACCAATCAGGTTCTCGCCTGTATCGCCTTTTACGCGCTCAGCTTCGCCATAAATGCGACGGAATTGCTTTTCTGTCAGGTCGCCATAGTAACCTTTCAACTTCTGCTTTGCACGCAACTGAAGACCGAAGTCGGACAATTTGCCCTTGCGGCGCTGACCGTGCTGGCCTGGGCCGTATTCACGACGGTTGACTGGCGACTTTGGACGGCCCCAGATGTTTTCGCCCATGCGGCGGTCAATTTTGTATTTGGCAGCGGTACGTTTAGTCATACGCTGATCTCCTTCGTTGTAGTGCGCCCCAAGGCTGGGGCATTGAAGGGCGTTGTCCTTTGGCCGGAGCCTGACAGGGTTCCTCTTGCGAGGTCCACCAACACCAATGAATTCGCGGCTTATACGGGGGTGGCGCCCAGAGTCAACACATGCCTTGCAATGCCGCAAATATAGTCGCAAAGGTGGCCCATGACCGAAAAACCTGAGCCCCGTCTCATCCACTTCCTTGGTGCCTTCGGCGCTGGCTGTTTGATCACGCTGATGTTGCTCACCAACGGCACGCTGGCGCAATACGGCAGCTTGATGTTTTCAAGCTGGGTGCCGCATTTGACAGGCACGGCACTTGCGCTTGTGATCCTATTGGTCCTTCGCCCTGCTCGCACCAGCCCCAAACGCCCGCCGCTTTGGGCGTATTTGGGCGGTGTTTCGGGTGGTTTGACCGTGATCGCCACCTCGGCTGCGATGAATTCGGCGTTGGCGCTGTCGGGCACGATTGCGCTCGGCCTTGCGGGGCAGATCGTGTTTTCGCTGTTTGCGGATGCGCGCGGGCTTTTTGGCTTGCCGCAGCGGATGCCAAAATGGCGCGACTTTGCGGGACTCGGACTGATCGTGGCGGGCGCGCTCGTGATTATCTTCTTTGGGGGTGCGGTTTGATTTTATTCGTATCGCTTGCGGTTGGGGCGGGCCTTTTGGTGGGACTGAGCCGTCAACTTAATGGCCGTTTGGCGCTCTCGACCTCTGCGATGGAATCGTCGTTCTGGAATCACATTGTCGGGCTGGCGTTTGTCAGCGTGCTGGCCCTCACGATTGGCGGTCTGTTTGAGGGCGCGCCGATGGAAGCCCCGTGGTGGGCTTATTTGGGTGGACCGATCGGGTTCATGTTTATCGCAGCAGGCAGCTGGGCTATCAACCGCATTGGTGCGGCACAAACCGCAATGCTGATTATCGCAGGGCAGATGATTTCGAGCGTCTTGCTGGATGCCGCGATGGGGATATCGGGCAGTATCTGGGCGCGCACGCTTGGGGTCGCGTTGATCCTTGGCGGCATGTGGGTGACACGCACCGCCAAGGCAAAGTCTTAGGCCACGAAGTGCCCCACAGGGATTGAGACCTGTGATTTGGCGTCCGCGCCAAGCTCTTGGGCAAAGTGCATCGCCGCAAAAGGATCACGCAAGAATTGCCGCGCCATCAGGGCGATATCGGCTTGACCAGAGGCCACGATCTCTTCGGCTTGGGTGGCGGTGGTGATGCAGCCAACGGCCGCGGTGGTCAGACCAGTTTCGGCGCGCATCTGTGCGGCCAACCCCACCTGATCGGCAGTGCGCGTGCCAACCGAGCCGCGAGCGTCGGGCGTGGCCCCGCCCCCAGAGCAATCGACCATATCAACGCCAAGATCGCGCAAGACTTTCGCAAGTGCGATGTTGTGTTCGATGGTCAAACCACCGTCGACCCAATCTGTGACAGAAAGGCGCACGGCAAGCGGCAAACGCTCTGGCCAAACGGCGCGGACGGCCTCAACCGTTTCGCTCATCATGCGGCTGCGCCCGTCAAAATCACCGCCGTATTGATCGGTGCGGCTGTTAATCAACGGCGTGAAGAAACTGTGCAGCAGATAGCCATGTGCCCCGTGGATTTCGAGCAGTTCATAGCCCGCATCAAGCGCGCGCTTGGCGCAGGCGACAAAATCGGCCTGCACAGCGGCGATATCGTCAAGCGACATGGCTCTGGGCGCTTTGTGAAGCCGTGTGCCGTCGATATCGAAGGCCGCGTCGGTGGGGCTGACGGTAGGCCAGCCGCCCTCGTTGTCATCAAGATGCGCGCCGCCTTCCCATGGGCGGGCGGCAGAGGCCTTGCGGCCTGCGTGGCCGATTTGCACGCCGATCACAGCACCTTGAGATTTGGCGAATGCGTTGATCGGGATCAGCGCCTCGACCTGCGCATCGTTCCACAATCCGGCACAACCGGGCGTGATGCGGCCCTCCGGCGAGATCGCGGTGGCCTCTGCAATGATCAACCCCGCACCACCCACGGCACGCGCGCCGATATGGGTCATATGCCATGGCTGTGCCAGACCATTGATCGAGGAATATTGGCACATTGGCCCCATCCCAAGGCGGTTGCGCAGGGTAACGTCTTTGATTTTGAGCGGTGTGAAAAGAGCTGACATCAGGTGTTCATCTTTTTGATTTGAGCCACGCCGGATTCACCCAAGGCAATCGACGCGAATGGCCCGCCAATGCACATGTGCATCGGGTCTTTGTTATTGGCAGGTGGCGATTTGGCGAAGACCTCGGCTGCATAGTCTTCGGCGTTGTCTTTGGGACGGTAGCCCAAATGGCCCGCTTTGGTGTTGTCGACCACGGCGCGGTCGTTGTTGGAAATGCCCCAGACCTTGGTGAAGCCGACAACTTGGCTATCTACCGCACGCTCGACAAGGTGGATCAGATCACCCGTTGAGAGCCAGGTGCCAATGGCCCGCGCGTTTGTCGGCGGCGCGGCAGAAAAGATGCGCAGGCAAACCGCCTCGACGCCGCGCTTGTCCCAATAGAGCGAGGCGAGGTCTTCGGCGAAGCATTTGGCCAGCCCGTAGTAGGTGTCAGGGCGATGCGGCGCATCAAGCCCGATGGTGTCCGTTTTAGCATGCATCCCAACCGCGTGCACCGAAGAGGCATAGACCACGCGCTTCACACCATTGCGATAGGCGGCCTCCCAGACGTTATACGCGCCGATGATGTTGGATTGCAGGATGTCGTCCCATGGCGCCTCGTCGGCAATCGCGCCGAAGTGGATGACCATTGTGGCGTCTTTCAGCAGGGCCTCCATGGCGGCAAGGTCGGAGACATCGGCCTTCACATAGGTCTCGTTTGCACCCAGATCGGGGAGGCTGTCCACCAGATCGGAGGAGACGAATTCTTCGCACATCGCGGCCAGTGGCGCGCGCAGTTGAGAGCCGAGTGCGCCTGCCGCACCTGTAAGAACGAGCTTTTTCATGGGATATCCTTTCGCCGTTTAGATGACGGCTTTTTCTACAAACTTTTCGCCGCGTTCAATGCGCGCGAAACTGAAGGGGGTCAGATCAAGCGTTTGATAAGCCCCCGACCCGATGAATTCTGCAATACCGCGCCCGATGGCAGGGGATTGCTGGAAGCCGTGACCAGAAAAACCATTGGCGAAGATGAAATTCTCGACCTCTGTATGCGGCCCGACAATCGCGTTTTGGTCAAGCGTGTTATAGGCATAATGCCCAACCCATGAATTGACCAGCTTGACCCGCTCGAAGGCAGGGACGCGGTGGGCAATAGCGGGCCAGACTTTTTCCTCCCAGATCGTGTGATCGGCGGTGAAATCTGCGGGGTCAACGGCGGGGTCTTCCTCAGGCGGGCATCCCGCCATATAGTATCTGCCGTCCGAGCGGACATGCACACCGACGGGGTCGATGGTGAGCGGCAGATCGCGGTCAAGCCGCTCTGCTGCGTCAAAGATGAAGGTGTAGCGCTTGCGCGGCTCAACGGGCAGGTCGATCCCCGCCATGGCGCTGGTCAGGTTCGCGCGCGGGCCAGAGGCGTTGACGACAGTGCCGCAAGAGATGACCTCGCCCGATGCAAGTGTCACACTTTCCACGCGGGTGCCGTTCGCGTTTTTGGTCATGGCGACAACCGCGTTGTGGATGTATTCGACACCAGCCGCGCGGGCCTTCCGTTTCCACCAGTCAAAGATCGTGGCGCCGTCGAAATAGCCCTCGTCGATCAGGTTGTGATTGCCCGCGACAATGTCGTCCATGTTGTAGAAAGGATAGGCCGCTTTGATCTCGGCAGCCGCCATATGTTTGGTGCCTGCGCCATTGGCCGCTTGCACCGCTTGGGTTGCACGCAAGGCCTCGGCCCCCGCCTCTGAGCCTGCCAGATACATATAGCCGAATGATTGCAACGTGATGGCAGGCACTGCCGGATCGCCGCCCATATAGTCGCGGAAGTTTTTAACGTAATCCGCGCCAAACTGGCTGATCTTGATATTGATCGGTTCTGAGAATTGCTGGCGGATGCAAGAGTTGGTGTGGACCGTCGAGGTGAATTCATAGGTCGGGTCGCGCTCGACCACGAGCACGGAACCGTTGAAAGCTTTGTTGTCGCTCAGCCACCACGCGATAGAGGAACCATACATCGCCCCTCCTACGATAATGACGTCGTATGAGTGGGCCTTGGGGGATTGTGTCATAATCTATGCCGTTGATGAGACGCGCGGGACCAGTGCCTTGACCAGATCGCGCATGTGTAATTCGCCTACCGGAGTGTCACCATCCATCACGCGATAATGCAAGGAGGTATCGCCTTCGGAACGTGCAATCAGGCTTTCCAGATTCTCAAGTATGGCCACGTCACCCGCAAAAGTTTTTCCCTTGAGCTTGTCGAGCATGCTCGGATCGTGCAGCGGGGTCATCACGGATTTGACCCGTAGCACACGGGCGCGGTTGATGTCGCTGACAAAGTCCTCAATATAGGGATCGGCAGGGTTCAGCAGAATGCCCTGTGGCTCGCCCTGCTGGACAACGGCCCCGTCTTTGAGGATTACCAGATGGTCCGCGATTTTGAGCGCCTCATCGAGGTCGTGAGTGATGAACACGATCGTCTTTTGCAGCTCTTTTTGCAGCTCCAACAGAAGGTTTTGCATATCGGTGCGGATTAAAGGATCAAGCGCGGAAAACGCCTCGTCCATCAGCATGATATCGGAGTTGGAGGTAAGCGCGCGGGCAATGCCGACGCGCTGCTGCATCCCGCCAGACAGCTGCGACGGGAAGCGGTTTTCATAGCCTTTCAGCCCAACACGGTGCAGCCATTTCATGGCTTCGGCCTCGCGAGTGGCTGTATCGACGTTCTGCACTTCCAAGGCCATGGCCGCGTTTTGGAGCACTGTGCGGTGCGGCAAAAGCGCGAATTTCTGAAACACCATCGACATCTTTTCCTGCCGCATTTTGCGCAGGTCGGCAGGCGACAGCGCCGTCACATCAACGCCGTCGAGCAGAATTTCTCCCGCCGTCGGCTCGATCAAGCGATTAAGGTGCCGGATCAGCGTGGATTTGCCCGAGCCTGAAAGGCCCATGACAACGGTGATCTCGCCAGCCTGCATATCGACGTTGATGTTTTGCAGGCCAAGCACATGTCTATGCATCTCTAACAGTTCGGGCTTGCCCATGCCTGCGGCGACATGTTGCATCATCTCTTTGTCGCGGGGACCGAAGATTTTATAAAGGCCGCGCAGGCTAACTTTTGGTGTGGTTGTCATGGCGCGCCCCTATTGCTTACTGGCTTTGTCAACACGGCTAAGCGCCGCTTTCGACGTGCGATCAAGGATCACGGCGAGCAGCACGATGCCAAAGCCCGCGACAAGTCCGACGCCAAGTTCAAGGTTGCGAATACCGCGCAGCACCAACACCCCAAGGCCAGGCGCAGAGACCAGCGAGGCGATCACAACCATCGCAAGGCTCATCATGATGGTTTGGTTCACGCCCGCCATGATGTTGGGCAGCGCCAGCGGCAATTCAACCTTGGTCATGCGCTGGCTTGCGCTCATGCCATAAGCGTCGGCAGCCTCTAGCACGTCTTTATCCACCAGCCTGATGCCCAGATCGGTAAGCCGGATCACGGGAACGATGGCGTAAAGGATGATCGCGATGCCATAGAGTTTGGATTCTGTGACCGAGAACAAAAAGATCAGCGGGATCAGGTAAACGAAGGTCGGCAGCGTTTGCAAAAGATCTAGGATCGGAACCATGCTCTTTTGCAGGAGGTTCGATTTTGACATGGCGATGCCGGTGGGCACCCCTAAAAGCACCGATATCCCTGTGCACACAAAGATGATCGACAGGGTTTGCAAGGCCACATGCAAATGGTCGATCGCGCCCAAAAACAGGAATGAGCCCGCGACAAAAGCAGTCACCCATTTGGAGCGCGACACGAACCATGCGAAAGCGACCAAAAGCGGGACGATGATCCACCAAGGCGTTGTCTCGAAGACATAAAGCGTGCTGTCGAGTGCCAAAGACAGGGGTTGAGTGATCGGATCGAGCACGGTTTTCAGCCCTGCACGCGCGGCCAGAAAGCTATCTTCGATCCCTGTCGTGAAATCGCGGGTCTGGCTGATTTTTCCGCAAGCCGTGTGCAATTCATCCAGCGAGGGAAAGGGGAAGGCCTCCGCGTTGGGATCAATCGCATCGGCCTGATTGGCCTTGAGCAAATCGGCCATCGACATGGGTGCAACCACGGCATCCTGATCACACCAGTCGCGCAGGCCAAGCGCGTCAAACAGCCCATCATAAAATGCCATATCGTTCCCCCAAAATGACGGCAGCCCCCCACCCTTATTTCAAGGTGAGGGGCTGCATCATATTATGTGCTTACTTCAAAAGTGCGGCAAGTTTGGTTTTCGCATCGGCGCTCAGCCACTCGCCCCAGACCTCTGGATAGGTGGTCAGGAAGTGCACAGCGGCCTCTTCATAAGACGCGTTGTTGGTTTCCTGCCACGCCAGCACTTCACCCATTTGCGCGTTCGTGAAGGACATATGCTTGAGAAGCTCTGCGACCTCTGGCTCGCGGTCCGCAAAAGTGGCGGTCACGGCTGTCACAACATTGGCAGCAGGATAGGAGGACAAAGTTGGTGTCGCGCAATCCTCAAGGCCGTTACAGATGTGGGCGTCAGCGTTGTAAGGTGGCAGTTCCACTTGCACCATCGGGTATTTTCCCAAGACGGATGTTGGCGCCCAGTAGTAGCCAAACCAAGGCTCTTTGGCCTCATAGGCGGCTGCCATTGCAGCGGCAAGCGTTTCGCCCGATCCGTGCTGAAAACGCTCGACGCCTGCTTCGTCAAGACCTGCGGCCTTGAAGTTGTTGAAGTTGGTCACGTCACAGCCCCAGCCTGTCGGGCAATCGTGGAAGCGGCCACCGACAAGCGCAGGGTTCGCTTTGATACCTTCGAGCGTTGTCAGCTCGGGGTGTGCGTCGGCCAGATAATCCGGGATCCACCATGCCTCGACGCCGCCATCCGACAGCACCTTGGACATCTCGACGAGTTTGCCCTCGGCGCGCAGTTCCTCGTAAACTTCGGTGTAGCTTGTCCAAAGTTCGGTGATGATGTCAGGCTCGCCGGTTTCGGCCACGGACGTGATCGCAGGCACGGTTGTTGTTGGCACAACTGTGACGTTGCAGCCGTAACCTTGGGTCATCAAAAAGGACGCGATCGAGGTCACGACAGAGGCAGACGCCCAATCCATTTCGGTGATCGACACATCACCGCATTCTGCCATGGCAGAGGTCGCACCCAGTGTCAGCGCAAGCGCGGAGGCCGCGCCGAGATATTTCATTTTCATTTTTGTAGTCTCCCTGTGAGTTGCCGTATTAACACTTAAAAGGGACCGCCAATGCAACCGAATTCCCATGAAATCCGGCTACAAGCTGCGAGCCCTTCGCTGTTTTACTCGGCAGCGTCGAGGTAGTCTTCCATTGGTGGGCAAGTGCAAACGAGGTGTCTGTCGCCATAAACATTGTCCACGCGGTTCACAGGTGGCCAGTATTTATCGACGCGGAACGCCCCTTTGGGAAAGCAACCTTGCTCGCGCGTATAGGGCCGGTCCCAATCGGATACGAGGTCTTCGACGGTGTGTGGCGCGTTCTTGAGGGCGTTGTTTTCCTTTGGCATCTCGCCGTTTTCAATAGCGCGGATTTCCTCGCGGATTGCCAGCATCGCGTCGCAAAAGCGGTCAAGTTCGGCTTTGGTCTCGCTCTCGGTCGGCTCGATCATGAGCGTCCCTGCGACAGGCCAAGACATCGTGGGCGCGTGAAACCCCGCGTCCATCAGGCGCTTGGCGATATCGTCCACTGTCACATGCGCACTTTCGGCAAAGGGGCGCGTGTCGATAATACATTCGTGGGCAACGCGGCCTGTCGGACCTTTGTAGAGCACATCAAACGCCCCTTCGAGCCGCTTGGCGATATAGTTGGCGTTCAGGATCGCAACGCGGGTGGCCTGTGTCAGCCCCTCGCCGCCCATCATCAAAACATAGGCCCAAGAGATCGGCAGCAAGCTGGGCGAGCCATAAGGTGCCGCAGACACAGGTCCATCACCGCCGTTCGGGTTTCCCGGAAGGTGTGGAATCAGATGCGGCTTCACGCCAATCGGCCCCATACCCGGACCACCGCCGCCATGCGGAATGCAGAAGGTCTTGTGCAGGTTCAGGTGGCTGACATCGCCGCCCAGATCACTGGGACGGGAAAGCCCCACCATCGCGTTCATATTGGCGCCGTCGATATAGACCTGACCGCCCGCCGCATGGGTAATGTCGCAGACGTCAATGACGGTTTCCTCGAAGACGCCATGGGTCGAGGGATAGGTGATCATGCAAGCAGCCAGGTTGTCTTTGTGCTGCTCGGCCTTGGCCCTGAAGTCCACCAGATCAATATCACCATTGGCCGCCGATTTGATCGGCACGACGTTCCAGCCAACCATATGCGCCGAGGCGGGGTTGGTGCCATGCGCGGACATCGGGATCAGGCAGACATTGCGATGACCTTGGCCGTTGGCGCGGTGATAAGCGGCAATTGTCAAAAGGCCCGCATATTCACCCTGCGCGCCCGAATTGGGCTGCATCGAGATCGCAGCATAGCCCGTCACTTCACAAAGCTTGGCAGATAGATCGTCGATCATTTCCTTATAGCCCAGCGCCTGATCATCAGGGCAGAACGGGTGCATCAGCGCAAATTCCGGCCAAGACACGGGCATCATTTCAGCCGCCGAATTCAGCTTCATCGTACAAGAGCCAAGCGGGATCATCGCGCGGTCCAGCGCCAGATCACGGTCCGCCAAGCGGCGCATGTAACGCATCATCTCGGTCTCGGCGCGGTTCATGTGGAACACGGGGTGGGTCAGGTAATCGGTTTGCCGCACCAGCGCATCAGGCAAGCGATACGCGACCTCATGCGCGTCGTCCTCGGCCTCGATGCTAAAGGCGCGCCAGACGGCTTCGGTCACATCGCGACGGGTCAACTCGTCGAGCGTGATCCCGATCCGATTGTCGCCAATTGCCCGCAGGTTCACGCCGTTTTCAACAGCACGCGCCATGATAGCGTCGCGCTCGGCGCCGACGTTCAAGGTGACAGTATCAAAGAAGTGCTCTTGCTCGATCTTATAGCCGCCCGCCTCTAATCCCTCGACCAGCCGCACGGTTTTGCGGTGGATACGCTGAGCAATCGCGCGCAGGCCCTCGGGGCCGTGGAACACCGCGTAAAAGCCCGCCATGACCGCCAAAAGCGCTTGGGCGGTGCAGACGTTGGAGGTCGCTTTTTCGCGGCGGATATGCTGCTCGCGGGTTTGCAGGGACAGGCGGTAAGCTTTGTTGCCGTGCGCATCAATCGACACGCCAACGATACGGCCGGGCATGTTGCGCGCAAGGTTGGCCTTGGTCGCCATATAGGCCGCGTGCGGGCCACCATAACCGACGGGCACCCCAAAACGCTGGGTCGAGCCCACGGCAATATCCGCGCCCATAGCACCCGGTTCCTTGAAAAGCGTCAAGGACAGCGGATCGGCGGAAATGATGCCGATCCCCCCCACCGCGTGCAGGCTTGCAATATGCGCGGTAAAGTCGCGCAGATGGCCCGTGGTGCCCGGAAACTGGAAAATCGCGCCAAAGACGGCTGAGGCTTCCAGCCCGTCGGGCGACCCGATGATGATCTCGATCCCAAGCGGCGCTGCGCGGGTTTGCATGACGGCGATGTTCTGCGGATGGCAGTTTTCGTCAACAAAGAAGGCCTTCACCTTCGATTTGGAAATGCGCTGCGCCATGGTCATCGCCTCGGCGCAGGCGGTGGCCTCGTCCAAGAGCGAGGCATTGGCGATTTCCAGTCCGGTCATATCGGAAACCATCGTCTGGAAGTTCAACAGCGCCTCAAGGCGACCTTGGGAAATCTCGGGCTGATAGGGTGTATAAGCGGTATACCACGCCGGATTTTCAAAGATGTTGCGCTGGATCACGGGCGGCGTGACGGTGCCGTGATAGCCTTGGCCAATCAGCGAGGTCAGCACCTGGTTCTTCTTTGAGACCAGCTTCATATGGTGCAGCAGTTCGCGCTCGGATTTGGGTTTGCCAAAGTTGAGCGGCGCTTTCTGACGGATCTTTGCGGGCAAAGTATCGTCGATCAAAGCGGCCAGAGAGGGCGCGCCAACGACCTTGAGCATCTCCTCCATTTCCGCCGGAGACGGGCCGATGTGACGGCGGTTGGCAAAGTCATAGGGCAGGTAGGCGGTAGGTGCATAGGGCATTGGCGCGGGTCCTTAGTCGACTAATTTTTTGTAAGCGGCTTCGTCCATATATTCGTCCATCTGGGACGGATCGGAGGGCGCGATCTTGAACATCCAGCCGCCACCGATCGGGTCTTCGTTCACGGTCGCCGGGTTGTCGGTGAGGGCCTCGTTGACCTCGACGATTTCGCCGTCGATGGGGGCGAGAATGTCGGAGGCGGCTTTCACGGATTCAATGACGACCACTTCTTCGTCTTTGGTCACTGTCGTGCCGACATCAGGCAGTTCGACAAAGACGATATCGCCCAATTGCGTGGCCGCGTGCTCTGTGATGCCGACGACGATGACGCCGTCTTCTTCGCGGAGCCATTCGTGTTCTTCAGTGAATTTCATACCGGGTGTTCCTTTTCTTATCGTTTGAAATTTGCAGGGGTAAAGGGGAGTTTCGCGAGAGTGAGCGGTAAGCGTTTGCCGCGCAACTCGCCAAAAACCGGACCTGTGTGGCCAGCGGGCAGATAGCCCATGGCGACAGGATGCCCGACTGTGGGGCCAAAGCCACCAGAGGTGATTTTGCCGAGAGGGGTAGTGGCGGTCTCATCCGCGAAAAGCTCTA
Source organism: Yoonia sp. (assembly GCA_029252195.1). Classification (GTDB taxonomy): domain Bacteria; phylum Pseudomonadota; class Alphaproteobacteria; order Rhodobacterales; family Rhodobacteraceae; genus Yoonia. The sequence goes on along the minus strand of JAQXBV010000068.1, from coordinate 5,196 downwards.
CGCCTTCGCGCATGGGCGCACGGCCTTCGGGGATCAGGCCAACGCGCTTGCGGGGCGCGCCGTTTGCGATTTCCGCCAGCACGACGTCAGCGCCGATAAAGCCCCCAGCCCGCGCACCTCCAGTGCGGCGCACCTTCTGGATCGCCCATGTGAGCGCCGCTTGGGCGGGCGTGACGGTCTCGTCAACGTCATGGCCATAGAGGCAAAGCCCGCCTTCAAGGCGCAAGCTATCGCGCGCACCGAGGCCGATCAGTTCCACCGCCTCATGGGCGAGCAGAGCATTGGCGAGGGCAACGGCGGCGTCATTTGGCACCGATATCTCGAAACCGTCTTCGCCTGTATAGCCCGAGCGCGACACCCAGCATTCCGCGCCATTGAGTGTGACGGTTGCGACGTCCATAAAGCCCATGTCGCGCACGACGGGGTTGAGGGTCGCGAGCGCCTCTTCAGCGCGCGGGCCTTGCAGGGCGAGAAGCGCGCGGTCGGTGATCTCGGTCACGGTCACGCCTGCGGGCATATGCGCGGTCATATGCGCAATATCGGCCCCTTTGCAGGCTGCGTTCACAACGACAAAAATGTGATCGCCGCGATTGGCCAGCATCAGGTCGTCGGTGATCCCGCCATTGGCATTGGTAAAGAACCCATAACGCTGGCGGTTCTCTGCAAGGTCCAGAGTATCGACAGGGATCAGCGCCTCAAGGGCCAAGGCGGCAGTGGCATAGTCAGGGCCGCGCACAATGACTTGGCCCATGTGGCTGATGTCAAACAGGCCCGCACTTTCCCGCGTTTGAATGTGCTCTCTCATCACACCCAGCGGATATTGAACGGGCATATCATAGCCCGCGAACGGCACCATTTTGGCCCCCTGTTCCACATGAAAATCATGGAGCGGCGTGTGCAGCAAATCAGACATAGAAACCCCTTTGGCATCATTCAGGCGCGGGCATTAGCCTACGCAGTGATGCCCCCTCTGTCCGTGCGCCTGAGATCATTATCCCTTCGGCGGATGCGTTTGCATCTCTCTCCAGAGTCTTCACATGATCCGACGGTCCTTGGGCCTGAGAGTTTCCGGGGCGGTTGCTCCTTCGGCACCGCTTGCGCGGTTCTCCCATCGAGTCGGGGGCAAGCTACGGTGCCGCGCAAATTGGCGCAAGTGAATTGTGAAGCGTCGCAAGCATGCTATGTTCAGCGCAAAGCTGCTTGATAAAGGAAAACCAAATGACCCCGCTTAAAATCTCCGCCGCCGAAATGGTCGCGACTGCACGCGCTCGCATTGAAGAGGTCGAGACCAAAGACGCGATCAGCATGGTCGGCCGCGAAGATGTGGTCATCGTGGACCTGCGTGATGTGCGCGAAAGGGAGCGGTCAGGGTATATTCCGGGCAGCTTCCATTGTCCGCGTGGCATGGCCGAATTCTGGGTCGATCCTGAAAGCCCCTATTTCAAGGAGGTTTTCGGACAGGATAAAACCTTCGTTTTTCACTGCGCCTCTGGCTGGCGCTCGGCGCTCACTGTCGCCACGCTCAACGGCATGGGGTTCCCTTGCGCCCATTTGCGCGAGGGATTTTCAACATGGGAGGCCCAAGGCGGGCCCGTCACACGGAGTTAAGGATCGCCGCTTCGCTCTGTGACAAAACACGGCGGGCATAGTCGCCATAGTTGGCAAGATCACCGCGTAACTCTGGCAGGCGGTCATAAATGCGCCCTTCTTCAATCTCGTCCATGGCGCTGAGGTCAGCGCAAGCCGGATGGAAGCTTTCGGTTGGAACGCCATTGGCAAAGACGATCTCGTGCTGCGGCAGCATCATGTGAATATAGGTGACGTCTGGCAAGGAATGGTCGCGCAGGATCGAGTGATCGTTGACCAGATCGCGGGCGGCCACCAGCACCTCGTCGCAGTTAAAAAGCGCGCGCGCATGTGGCCCACGCAGGACCATGCGGTGGTCAGGCGACACCAAAAGCCCTGCATCGGGCACGTCCTTGTCCAAGGCCCCTGCCCGCAAACGCACAGGAACCAGCGAGGGGGACACCTTCATGCGCGCGCCAGAGACGCGCCGCTTGCCAAGCCAAAGGACCTCGGCGCTGCCATTGTCAGCGGTTTGCACACGGTCGCCCTCGACAAGGCTCGCGATATCGCGCGCGCCCTCTGGCGTCATGATCATCGTGCCGGGCGTAAAGCAAATCACGCCCGCAGGCTGTGCCGTCTCTCGCTGGCGCAGGTGCGCTTTCATGTGGTAATCGACCACCCAAAGCGGGGTGGCGCGCGGCGGAATTTCATCAAGGAACATGCACAAAGGATTGCGCCCCGCACCCGTCTCAATCAGCGTTACAGTCCATACATCAAACCCGTTCGTCACACGAAAACTGTCGTTAAATAACGGGTCTTGCAGCAGCGGGCTATCCAGCCTGCTGGTGTCCATCTGCACGGATGTCAAGAGTTTGCTCACGGTTGCCCCCGCCCGCTTACGAATGTCTGCCTCTCCGGTCGCCAGCCCCAACGGCAAGATGCCACTTGGTCCGTCCACACGTACCGCCTCGCCTGTCCAAGACCACGCGGTGCCCACAGTCAAATCCGTCACAGGCATACCTTGCAGCCCGTCGATTTCGATCTGTGACCAGGAGATGACAAACGTGCCAATAAAGCTCGTTTTCATGCCTGCTATCTGCCTCAACTTTTTCGCGTCATTGAGCGCGCGAAATTATGGGACAACCGTAACGCGCAAGCCAAGTTTCGATCACGCCTGTTCGGCTTGGGCCGTTCACTTTTGATTTAGAAGTTGAAATTCACCTTGAGCGAGCCCACGACCTGACCCTCGCCCTGCCCTTGAAATTCTTCGGACAAATAGGTCGCCCCATAGAAGAACGAGACATCGTCCGCCCATTGCCAAAACACACCAGCCCTAGCGCGTGTGCGTGTTTCAGACACAGCATACCCTGCGTCTTGCGGCAAATAGCGGCTGTCAAAAACTGTAGCCAGATCCGCCCCCAAAAGGTAAGAAATGCCAGAAACGTCCGCCTTTTCGGTGGCCCGATAGAGTTGCCCAGTTACAACATCGCGCAGCAGTAAATCATCCTGTCCGACGGCCCCAATCATCACATCGCCACCGACACGCACCAAGGCTTCGGTCCCCGCCATCGCTTCGACAAAGGGGCGTACCGTCACCGTGTCACTGAGCGCATAACGCCGTGAGGCGGCCACGGCCCCGTTCAAAAAGACCTGATCGCCAAGCTGTTGCGCCACTTAAGGCGGATTGGGCAAGTCATAGATATCATGGACCGCGAGCTGGAAATCGGAAAGACCGGTTTTCGGCCCGATCGCCACCAGATCTCCGCCAATGTTCACTTGCGTGCCGCCATAATCAAAATGCGTGTGCACCCCCAGAGAAAGGGTGCCGGCATAGGGGCGGTCACCGGGAGCGGCGCTGCGGCGGCTTGGCGCAATCACAGCCGCACGGAACCGATATTCGATAAGATCTCCAAAAGCCTCTGTGCCGGAATAGGCCTCGCGTGCACGGATGTTCGAGTAGGTGTAAAAACCTGTGTGCCACCGGTCTTTGCCGTCGCCCAAATAATCGTTGTTAAAAAGGCGCCCCTCGCCGATATTCGCGCGGCCTTCAGAAATGGCAGGCGTCGCAAAGGTCAGAAGGGCGGCAGCAAACAGAATGGCGCAGTTCATGGCATTATCCAAATCAATGCCCCCCCGAGCCTGATTTTGATAACGCGTCTGCATATACGGCACCAGCAGCCCAAAATGAGAATCTGCGGCTATTGCGCGGCGGCCACAGTGGCACCCACCTTGCTTTGCCCGCAATTTGCACCCAAAAAGCAACAGACCCATTCGCGACCAAACAAAGGCAGACTTACAATGTCCGACCCATCCCCCCGTCCAAAACCCACGCGGATCACTGGCTTGCGCCACTTTTTCGCGGCAGCAACCTATTCGATCGGTGGCATCAAGCGACTTTGGCAAGAAACCGCATTCCGGCATATCATGCTGGTCTTTGGGCTGTGTCTGATCCTGTTGATCGGCATCGGTGCCACGGCAATGGAAATCGCAGGGTTTGTGATCCTGTTCTTGTTGCTCGTAGCCGTCGAAGCGCTCAATACGGCGATCGAATGCATTGTTGATCATCTCGCCCCCAACTGGGAGGTTTTTGCGCGCGACGCCAAGGATTTGGGGTCGCTGGCCACCATGTGCCTGCTCTTTGCGAATGGCGTTTATCTGCTCTCGCTGATCGCGGGCTTTGCGGGTATCATTTGACGTGACTTGACCCTAAACAGGGTCATGTCGTATCGCATCTGGTTGGCAGATGACGGCGAAGGAAAGAACAGCATGGTCGAAAATAGTCGGATTAGATTGAGCCAGATTGCGCCAAGCGTCATCACGGTCTTTGCGATTTGCGCGGGCATGACCTCTGTGCGTATGAGCCTTGAAGGCCGCCTTGAGGCCGCATTGTTGTTCATCCTCATCGCGGTTTTCCTTGATGCTGCGGACGGCAAACTGGCCCGCTATCTCGATACCGCGAGCCCCTTTGGCGCCGAACTTGATACGCTCGCCGATTTTTTCAACTTCGGCATCGCCCCGGGTATTTTGATCTTCAACACGCTTTATCTGGGCACCGAATACGAAAACCTTGGCTGGTTGGCCTCCTTGGTTCTCGCGGTCTGTTGCGCACTACGCCTTGCCCGTTTCAACCTGTCGCTGGACGATGAAAAGGCTGCGGTAAAGCCGAAGGGCTTTTTCACAGGCGTGCCGGCGCCCGCGCTCGCATGCCTCGCGCTTTTGCCCGTTTTCCTGCAGCTTTCAGGCTGGGAAAATGTCGATTTCGCGATTGTGCGCGCAATGTATATCCTTGGCGTCGGTCTGCTCGCCGTCAGCACGATCCCGACGTTTTCGATCAAACACACGTCGATCAAGCGCAAAAACCTCGCGTTTGTCGTCGTGGCCAGCGTGATTTTTATCGTTTGCGTGATGACCTTTCCGTGGCGGACGCTGATCGCGATTGACCTGATTTATATCGCCACGCTGCCGCTATCCTACCGCGCGTATCAAGCGCAATTGAAAGCGATGAACCCCACCTAATCCGCCCGAAACAAGTCGAACTCCGGTTTGTAGATATCGCTGCGCATCCCGAAGGCGCCCATCACGCTGTGGAACGGCCAGTCGTGCGGGTGGCCTTGGGCGGGCATAATGCTG
>JAQXBV010000067.1 GCA_029252195.1 Yoonia sp. | reverse complement strand
AACATGAACAAGTGGTACGGGACGTTCCACGTTCTGCGTGACATCAACCTGACGGTGCAACGTGGTGAGCGTATCGTTATTTGTGGTCCGTCGGGCTCGGGTAAATCGACGCTGATCCGCTGCATCAACCGTCTGGAAGAGCACCAGCAGGGTCAGATCATCGTGGACGGGACAGAATTGTCCTCCGACCTCAAGAACATCGATAAGATCCGGTCCGAGGTTGGCATGTGCTTTCAGCACTTCAACCTGTTCCCGCACCTGACGATCCTTGAGAACTGCACGTTGGCCCCGATCTGGGTGCGTAAAACGCCCAAACGTGAAGCTGAAGAGATTGCGATGCACTTCCTTGAGAAGGTCAAAATCCCTGATCAGGCAAACAAGTATCCGGGCCAGTTGTCCGGTGGTCAGCAGCAGCGTGTGGCGATTGCCCGTTCGCTTTGCATGAAGCCACGCATCATGCTGTTCGACGAGCCGACATCGGCGCTTGACCCCGAGATGATCAAAGAGGTGCTCGACACGATGATCGAACTCGCGGAAGAGGGGATGACTATGCTGTGCGTGACCCACGAGATGGGCTTTGCCCGTCAGGTCGCCAACCGCGTTATCTTTATGGACCAAGGCCAGATCGTGGAGCAGAACGAACCTGAGGAGTTCTTCTTGAACCCGAAGTCCGAGCGCACCAAGCTGTTCCTGAGCCAGATTCTCGGCCACTAAGTCGCGAAATAGCCAATGAAAAAGCCCCTGCCGTTGCGGGGGCTTTTTGCCTTTTAGTCTGCGTCGCGCCCTGCCGCGCCGATCAGATCACGCGGGACGACGAAATCGACGACATCGCCCTTGGCCCGTTCAATGCCTCCGACAAAATCTATGATCGTCGTCGCGCAGGTCGGGTAATCGCCAAAGCGCGGGTGGGCGGGGGCCTGCTTGACCAAGCCGTTCGCCAGCATCCCAATGCCCGGATTATGGCCAATTACTGCGATGCATCCCGCAGTCTCGCGCTGCACCAGATCGAGAACCGTGTCGGGGGCTGCGTGATAAAGCGATGGCTTGTACTTGACCGCTGGTGCGGTTGTGAATGCGGGGCAGATCAGCTCGCAGGTTTCCACCGTGCGCACAGCGTCAGAGACGAGCAGCAGGTCGGGGATATACCCATTTGCGTGCAACCAAGCACCGACGGCCTCAGCCGCGTCTCTGCCGCGCTGGTTGAGCGTGCGGGCGTGATCGTCGCCGAAGGGGTCATCCCAGCTCGATTTGCCGTGACGGATCAGAATGAGACGGGTCATAGAAAGGCCTCCATATGGAATGCGGCTTGGGCAGGCAGGCGACGGCTCGCGCCGACGGGGCAGCTCCGTCTGGCCGCGCACCCTGTGGTCATGCAGGCGGTGCCAGCCGCCGATGCGATGTAGGTTTTGCATGCTGCCACGTCATATGTGTCGCGCAGGGCATCGACGGGACAGGCGGTCTTGCAGGGGGCGTGGCAGGTGGGGCAGGGATTGCGACTGGCGTCTGCGGGGATCGCCTCGGGCACCCAAACCGCGCCGCGATAAGAGGCAAAGAGGCCAGCGATGTCGTGCACAAGAAAACCGATCGGCGAGGCCCATGCGCGGCCGCTGCGTATTGCCCAGCTGTAAAAGGGTTGGAATGGGGGCCCGCCAAAGGGGTAGTAGGCCACGCCTTTTGCCTGTTCTGCAATTACGTCGATCACGCGGCGCGACCAGCGATCCATCGGGTGCGGATGGCCATCGCGGTATTCGGGAGAGCTGGAGAAAATCCGCCAGAAGGCGGGCTCGTCGGGGCCAAGCAAGATCAGCGCGCCGTGGTCATTGTCCAAGCCATCGTTCTGCAGGACAGAGCAATGGCCCATGGACATCAGGCCCACATCTGCAAGGCCCGCTAAGGTCAATCGCGCGGTTCGCGGATCAGCGAGCCTGCGCCGTGGTCTGTGAAAAGCTCAAGCAGACAGGCATTCGGCGCGCGGCCATCAAGAATAACAACTGCGCGGACGCCCTTGGAAATCGCGTCGAGAGCGGTTTCGGTTTTGGGGATCATGCCGCCTGCGATGGTGCCGTCCGCGATCAAGCTTTCGATCTGTTTCGGTGACATCTCGGTGAGGATATTGCCTTCTTTGTCTTTCACGCCCGACACGTCCGTGAGCAGCAAAAGACGGTCCGCCTTGAGCGCGCCTGCAACGGCCCCCGCAACAGTGTCGCCGTTGACGTTATAGGTTTCGCCCTCATAACCCATACCAAGCGGTGCAATCACAGGGATTGCCTTGGCGGCATGCAAGTCGCGCAAGATCGTCACGTCCATCTTCACAGGGGTGCCGACGAGGCCCAGATCGGGATCCGTCTGGTCGCAAATCATCAGGTTCGCGTCCTTGCCGGACACGCCCACGGCCTTGCCGCCTTCGTCACTGATCGCTTGTACGATCCGGTTGTTGACCTTGCCTGACAGGACCATTTCGACCACATCCATTGTCGCCTGATCGGTCACACGCTTGCCGTTCACAAACTCGGATTGAATATCGAGTTTCTTGAGCATCTCGTCGATCATCGGACCGCCGCCGTGCACGACGACGGGGTTCACACCGACTTGCTGCATCAGCACAACGTCGCGCGCAAAGCTATACATCGCCTCGTCGCTGCCCATGGCATGACCGCCAAGCTTGATGACAACGGTGGCCCCAGCATAGCGCTGAAGGTAGGGGAGAGCCTGCGACAACGTCCGCGCGGTGGCGATCCAATCTTGATCCATATCTGGCGTCCTCTTTTTCATGCGATACCTGCTATAATTGCGCGAAGTGTTTCGATCCCCTCGCCCTTTTCGGAGGATGACAGGATCACTTCAGGGTGGGCAGCGGGGTGTTTGGCCAAGGCCTCGCGGGTCTTTTGTAGCGATGTTTCAAGGGCATCGCCACGCAGTTTGTCGACCTTGGTCATGACGACTTGAAAGGTGACCGCAGAGCGGTCGAGCAAGGTCATGATTTCCTCGTCCACAGCTTTAGCGCCGTGGCGCGCGTCGATCAGGACAAAGACGCGGCGCAAAGTCGGACGGCCCGAGAGGTATTGCTTGAGCAAGCGTTGCCATTTTTCCACAACTGCGACAGGTGCATTGGCAAAGCCGTAACCAGGCAAGTCGACGACGTAGATGTCGCCCGCCGTGAAGAAGTTAATTTCTTGCGTCCGACCAGGTGTGTTGGACGCGCGGGCCAGGCCCTTGCGCCCCGTCAACGCATTGATCAGAGACGATTTGCCGACATTGGACCGACCCGCAAAGCAGACCTCGATCCGGTCTGCGTCAGGCAAGCCATCCATCGCGACGACACCTTTAAGAAAAGTGGTCTCGCCAGCAAAAAGCAGGCGGCCTTTTTCAAGCTCTTCATGGGTTGGAGTCGGGGCTTCGATGAAGCGGATCTGCATGGTTATAGTACCTCGGCTGTGTCGCCGAGGCGGATCTTACCGCCTCGGATGACTTTGGCATAGATGCCAAAATTTTGATGATCCCAGTTGTCGCGCAAAACTGCCAAAGTATCAACGTCACGTTGCCCGGTTTTGGGGTTTGCCGTTGTCAGCATGCAGCGCTTGATGGGCTCTTTGATGTGCAATGTGGCGGCACCGATTCGGATGTCTTTCCCGATCAAGTCCCACTCTTGCCACGGCGCCAGACCGTCAAGCCAGATATTGCCGCGCCACCGCTCGACTTCGAGCGGATGCCCGAGGTGGTTCGCTACCTCTGCATGACTCGCCGTATTCATAATCGACACCGACGGGTAGTCTGTATCGGTCAAGCCGCGCTCGGGCAGCGTGATGATCCCCGTCGGCGTCCGCTTGTCATCAGGGCAGAGCGGACGCACCCACGCCAAAAAACGCGCAACATCTACGGCATTATCGGGGGCAAATGTGAGGGCGTCCAAATCGGTATGGCGCAGTGTCATCGTCTTTGTCGCCTCGTCCAGCGTCGCCCAAATCCCTGCGATGCTAGGGGTCAATGTGCCGATCATGAAGTTACGGGACATGACCCACGCAGGATCGTCGGTGGAAAACTTGCTCTCTGGATGGGTAACGGCCCAGCGTCGATCCCAAGGCATCGATTGCCCCGCGATCAAGTCAACAAAAGCCAAGGCCTCGCGACCATGGCTTTTGATAGGGTGGCGCCACAAGGATGTGACGTGGATCACTTATTTTGCTTTCGGCGCTTTGGGGCTGTTGGCGGCTTTCTTCTCGCGCTTGAAGCCAGACTTGATATTCCCAAACACATCAGGTTTCGCCCCGTGACTGCGCATAATCAAATATTGTTGCGCGAAGGTGATCGTGTTGTTGGTGATCCAGTAAAGCACCAAGCCGCTGGCAAAAGAGCCAAGCATAAACATGAATACCCAAGGCATCCAAGCCATTATCATTTTCTGCGTCGGGTCTGTTGGCGCGAGGTTCAGCTTCTGCTGAAGCCACATTGAAATGCCCAAGATGATCGGCAAGACGCCAAGGCTGAAGATTGCAAAAATGCTGCCTACCTCCGGCACGCTCCATGGCAGGACGCCAAAGAGGTTCAGGATCGAGGACGGATCCGGCGCGCTCAGGTCTTTGATCCAGCCGAACCATGGCACATGGCGCAACTCGATCGTCACAAAGATCACTTTATAAAGCGAGAAGAAGATCGGGATCTGCAAGAAGATCGGCAAACAGCCCGAGGCAGGGTTTACCTTGTTTTCCTTGTAGAGCTTCATCATGCCTTGCTGCATGGCTTGCTTGTCGTCGCCTGTCCGCTCTTTGAGCTTTTCCATTTCCGGCTGAAGCTCTTTCATCCTCGCCATCGAGACGTAGGATTTATAAGCCAGCGGCAAAACGAGCGCCTTGAGGAAGAATGTCAGGGCAATAATGGACCAGCCCATGTTGCCGATGAATTGGTGCAGCGTGTGCAGCAGCCAGAAGATCGGTTTCGTCAGGAAGAAGAACCAGCCCCAGTCGATGCTGTCCAGAAAGCCGGTGACGCCTTCTTCGTTCTCGTAATTGCGGATGGTTTCCCATTCTTTCGCGCCCGCAAACAGGCGGGTCGTGACCTTCGCGGTTTCACCCGGTGCGACGGTGCTGATGTCCATCACGGCCTCGGCCTGATAGAGATCGCGGGAAGCGAAATACTTGCTGACCGAGCGGAAAGGTGACGTCTGACCAGGGATCAGAGTGGTCATCCAATAGTGATCTGTATAGCCGATCCAGCCGTTATTGGCGACTTCGATGCGCTCTGCTTGGGTGCCTTCGCGGTCATCAACGGCATAGTCGGTAAGCTTGGAGTACTTAGTCTCTTCAAGCTGGCCATCGGACATGCGCACAAGGCCCTCATGCAAAATGAAGAACTTCTTGAGGTTTGTCGGCTCGCCGTGGCGACGCAGGATCCCATAAGGGCGGGCCAATACGGCGGCGCCTGTTGTGTTCTCAAGCGATTGCTCGACGCTGAACATGAATTTGTCGTCGACGCTCACTGTGTTGCGGAAGATCAGGCCAGCGCCATTATCCCACGCCAAAGTGACAGGCGTAGACGGTGTCAGCTTATCACCGTTTTCCAGCGACCAGAGTGTGTCTGGGCCCGGCACTGCATCCGCGGATAGACCGTCAACGCCAGCCCAGCCAAAGGCCGCGAAGTAGGCATCTGCTTCACCGACGGGGCGCAGCAATTTTACGATCGGCGAGCCTTCTTCCAGCTCTTCTTGGTATTGGGTCAAAGCGAGGTCGTCGATGCGACCACCCAAAAGAGACATCGTGCCCGAAAGCTCTGGTGTCTCAATCGCGACACGCGGGGCGTCTACGATGGTTTCTGCCGCCGCCGCTGGCGTGACAGCGGCATCGGTCGTGCCTGCGGTCGGGGTGGCAGTTGCGCCTTCGACAAGTGCTGCCGTTGGTTCTTCTGCAGGCACAACGATTTCTTCTGGTGGGAAAAAGTACAACCACGTGAGGATCACAAGCATGCTGAGTGCTGTTGCGAGGATGAGGTTCTTGTTCTGGTCGTCCATCTGAAACCGCCCGTGTCACAGGAAAAATATGAAGGCCGTTCAACCCCTCTAAGGGCCAAAGGTCAAGGGGTTTTCAGTGTTTCGGACATATAAGCGGTTTTCGAAACCCCACAATTTAAGGCAGGCGCATGGGTTGCGCCTAACCCTTGTCCTTCTCGTGCGTGCGCACCAAGCCCGCGAAATCAAATAAATCGGGATCAAGCAGGTGAGAGGGGCGGGTATTCATCAGCGCCTTGAACATAACTTGGCGCCTGCCAGGGCTGTTCTTTTCCCAACCGTCGATGATCTGTTTTACTTGCTGGCGTTGAAGCCCATCCTGCGAGCCACAAAGATCGCAAGGAATAATAGGATAATTCATCGCCTTAGAGAATTTTTCGCAATCGACTTCTGCAACATGTGCCAAAGGCCGATACACGAAGAGGTCGCCTTCTTCGTTTACCAATTTGGGCGGCATCGTCGCCAAGCGGCCACCATGAAACAGGTTCATAAAGAAAGTTTCGAGAATGTCGTCGCGGTGGTGGCCAAGCACGACAGCCGAACATCCTTCTTCACGCGCAATCCGGTAAAGATTGCCACGGCGCAGTCGCGAGCAAAGTGCGCAGAACGTGCGTCCTGCGGGCACTTTGTCCATCACGATCGAATAGGTGTCTTGATACTCGATGCGGTGCGGAACCCCCATTTTTTCCAAAAACGACGGCAGCACCGTCGCGGGGAAATTGGGCTGCCCCTGATCGAGGTTGCAGGCAAGGATATCGACGGGCAGCAGCCCGCGCCACTTGAGTTCATACAGAACAGCCAACAGCGTATAGCTGTCCTTGCCGCCTGATAGGCAGACAAGCCAGCGGGCATCGCGCTCGATCATCCCGTATTGTTCAATCGCTTCGCGTGTATTGCGGACAATACGTTTGCGGAGCTTTTTGAAATCGGTTGAGGAGGGCGCGCCGTGGAAGAGCGGGTGAATATCATCAAGATCGTCTAACATGGTGCCGATATGCCAGAACTATCTGGGTCTGCATAGTGGCCATTGCACGCGGACGTCCTAGTTGTTGGGCAAAGGAGAATTCACAATGCGTTTGATCATCTTTGTGGCCTTCACTGCTCTGGCGGCCTGTACCGGGAAGCCGTCGTTTGAAGATCCATCCTTGTCTGACAAGGCATTGAACCTCGAAGAATTCTTTGACGGGGATTTGGTGGCTTACGGCCAGTTTCAAGACGTTTTTGGCACAGTGCGCCGCGCGTTTGTCGTCAACATTCAAGGCGATTGGGACGGCGAAACTCTGCGCCTGCAAGAGGATTTCGTCTACGAGGACGGGGCGCAGGAACAGCGGGTCTGGACGCTCACGAAAACCGGCGATGACACTTGGACGGGCACGGCAGCGGGTGTGATCGGGACCGCGACCGGAATAGAACGCGATAACCGCTTCAACTGGCAATATGAGATTGATTTGCCGATTCCCTCGGCCGATGGCTCGGTCGAAACGATGCGCGTGACCTTTGATGACTGGATGTGGCTCTTGTCCGACGACCGCTTATTCAACCGCGCCTATGTTAAACGGTATGGTGTGGATATCGGGGACGTCAGCATCTCGTTCGAAAAAGAGCGCTAGTCGGGGACGTTATCGATCCCTGATCCACCCAACGGGTGGCAACGCCCGATCCGGCGGACGGTGAGCCAAGCACCCTTGATCCCGCCGTGTTTTTCGAGGGCTTCGAGTGCATAGGCCGAGCAAGTCGGCTGATAGCGGCAGCCGTGCCCCACAATTGGCGAGAACGTCACGCGGTAGGCGCGGACGGGCAGGGAAAAGAGAAAGGCCAGCGGGGTCATGCGTGCACCTTGACCAATGCGCGGCGCAGGTCGTTGACCAGTTCTGGAAAGGGAAGCTCTGCCGTGACCGTATTGCGGCCCACAAGGACATAATCCCATCCATCGCGGCCTTCGGTGGGCAGCACCAATCGGGCCACCTCGCGTAACCGACGTTTGGCGCGATTGCGGGCGACGGAGTTTCCGACCTTTTTGGAACAGGTGAAGCCGACGCGGATGCCCTCCGCTTCGCCTTCGGCGCGGTGGCGGGCTTGCAGGTGAATACCTGAGGTGCCTTGTCTGCGTGCAGTCGACGCACGTACGAAGTCGCTACGTTTTGTCAAGACAACAAGCGGCAGATACGCGGAAACCGCCGGTGGCCTCTCCATGGCGTCAGCGGTATCGCTTCCCATGGGTGCCACCGGCGGTTTCAAATCAGTAACCGAATGCTGGCGCTTAAGCGCTCAGCTTTGCACGGCCCTTGGCGCGGCGCTTGTTGATGATGTTGCGTCCAGCTTTGGTAGCCATACGTGCGCGGAAGCCGTGACGGTTCTTACGAACGCGGTTAGATGGTTGGAACGTGCGCTTCATAGCGGTGTCCTTTGGTTTTTGGGCCAAACCCATAAATGGATTCGAAGCCGATCTACAATTCAGACCTGTCCTTTAGAGAGGGCTTGGCGTGGTGTCAACGCGCAAGGCGGGGTCAAACTGCAACATTTCAGTAATTTCCGAGAGCGCAATTGTTACAGTGATCACGAAACATACGCTGAATTGACCCGTCAGGGGCCAAAATCATCAATGAGACGTGAGCGGGGTATGACATTTCACTGTTCCAGTCCATCTAGGGTGCAACAAATAGCCTCAGCGCAAGAAAGATAAATTTCATGATCACGACACCCGATAATGCCTTGAGACGGCGCCTTCCCCTGCTCGTAATTCTTGTAGGTGCCGCACTTGGAGCGTTTTTTCTGCGCGATTATCTCACGTTCGAAACACTCAAAGAGAATCGGGAGGCGCTATTGGCGGTGCGGGATGCCAATTATGGTCTGACCGTTTTGGCCTTCATCGGGGCTTATATTCTGATCGTTGCCTTTTCACTGCCCGGTGCCACGATTGCGTCCCTGACGGGTGGCTTTCTTTTCGCAACTTTTCCGGGTGTGCTGTTTAACATTTCATCCGCGACCATCGGGGCTACAGCAATCTTCATGGCGGCCCGCTGGGGATTGGGTGAAAAGCTTGCTGCGAAAATGGATGGTTCCAAGGGTGGGGTCAAAAAGATCAAATCCGCCATCGACGAGAACCAATGGGAGGCGCTTTTTCTGATTCGCTTGGTGCCTGCGGTGCCGTTCTTCATGGCTAATCTCATTCCCGCTTTGGTTGGCGTTCCGCTCTATCGCTTTGTGATCACCACGTTTTTGGGCATCATCCCCGGCACGGCGGTGATTACTTCGGTTGGCGCTGGGCTTGGTGAAGTGTTTGCCCGTGGCGAGACCCCGAACCTCGGCATCATTTTCGAGCCTGCGATTCTATTGCCGGTTCTCGGTCTGTCCGCTTTGGCGGCACTCCCCATTTTCCTCAAAGCCCTGCGCGGCAAGAAAGGTCTGTAAATCATGACCCGTATCAAGACAGACATTTGTATCATTGGAGGCGGCTCTGGTGGGTTATCGATTGCAGCGGGGGCTGTGCAGATGGGTGCGAAAGTTGTGCTGTTGGAAGGGCACAAGATGGGGGGCGATTGCCTTAACTACGGCTGCGTGCCCTCCAAGGCGCTGATTGCGGCGGCCAAGCAGGCCCCTGCGATGTCGCAGGGTGCGAAATACGGCGTCGCTGATGTGCAAGCTAACGTGGATTATGCGGCAGCCAAAGATCACGTCGCCGATGTGATCGCCACAATTGCGCCTGTCGATAGCGTGGAGCGGTTCGAGGGCTTGGGTGTGCAGGTCATCCAGGAGTTCGGCCGCTTTATCTCGCGCACGCAGGTGCAAGCGGGTGACACGATCATCGAGGCGCGCCGCTTTGTTGTGGCCACAGGCTCCGGTCCTTTTGTCCCGCCCATTCCCGGGCTGGACAGCGTGCCCTATTACACCAACGAAAATATTTTCGATCTGCGTGAGCTGCCCGAGCATCTGATCGTCATCGGCGGCGGGCCGATCGGCATGGAGCTGGCGCAGGCGCATCGGCGGCTCGGGTCAAAGGTCACGGTGATCGAAGGCGCCAAAGCCTTTGGCAAAGACGACCCCGAGATGGCCGCGATTGTGATCGAAAACCTCAAGGCGGAGGGCGTCGAGATCGTTGAGGACGCGCAAGCGACCAAAATCAGCGGCAAGGGCCACGACATCACCGTGCATACGCCGAAGGGTGATTTTACCGGCTCGCATCTGTTGATGGCTGTTGGACGCAAGGTCAATATTGAAAGACTGGATCTTGAAAAAGGTGACATTGCCTTTACGCGCGGCGGGCTTGAGGTGGGCGATGATCTGCGGTCGGTGAGTAACCGCAGGGTCTATGCGGCCGGCGACGTCGCGGGCGGCCTGCAATTCACCCATGTCGCGGGCTATCACGCAGGCGTTTTGATCCGGTCCATCCTGTTTGGGCTGCCTTCCAAGCAAACCACGCGGCACATCCCTTGGGCCACCTATACAGACCCTGAATTGGCGCAAGTCGGCCTGACCGAAGCACAAGCGCGCGACAAGCACGGCGACAAACTCGAAGTCGTGCGGTTTGACATGCACCACAACGACCGGCTGATTGCGGAACGTAAAAATAAGGGTCTGATCAAGGTCATGGTCGTCAAAGGGCGGCCTGTTGGGGCGTCCATTGTAGGGCCAATGGCAGGCGAGCTGATCGGGATGTGGGCGATGGCCATTGCAAATAATTTGAAGATGTCCGCGGTGGCCAATACCGTGCTACCCTATCCGACAGTGTCAGAGGTTAACAAACGCGCTGCGGGCGCTTATTTTAGTCCAAGATTGTTTGAAAGTGATATGGTCAAGCGGGTAGTTGGACTGGTCCAGCGCTGGCTGCCATAAAATAATAGGTAACGAAGGCACATGCTCAATTCACTCTCAGGTCGTTTTCTGATCCTGACGACAGTTTTTGTTATGCTGGCAGAGGTCCTGATTTTTGTGCCCTCCGTTGCGCGGTTCCGTGAGGACTATCTGAATGCCCGTCTGGAACGGGCGCAGATCGCCTCGCTTGCGCTTGAAGCGGACGATATGATCTCGCCAGAGCTGGTGGCCGAACTTTTGCGTAATGCCGAAGTTTTTAACGTCGTGCTGCGCCGTGATGAAATCCGCCAGCTTGCGTTGTCCTCGCCTATTCCGTCGCCCATCGATCGGACATATGACATGCGCAAGCCCGGCGCGATGGTGTTGATCCGTGATGCGATGCGGACCCTCGTGGACCGCGACGAGCGGATCGCGCGGGTGATCGGGAATCCGGTACGCGGCGGCGGGTTGTTGATCGAGGTCACAATGGACGAAATGCCGTTGCGCGCGGCTATGATCGACTACGGGCTTAATATTCTGGCGCTTTCGGCGGTGATTTCGGTGTTCACCGCGTTCCTGCTCTTTCTTGCGGTGCAGGGGTTGCTCGTGCGGCCGATCAAACGGGTCGTCGGGCATATGCAGAGCTATGCAAAATCCCCCGAAGATGCCCGCCGCATCATCGAGCCCTCCGCGCGGGTGACAGAGCTTCGGGATGCCGAAACGGCGCTCAAGTCCATGCAGCAGGAACTTACCAGCGCGCTCAAGCAAAAGGAGCGCCTTGCGCAATTAGGCGGCGCGGTTGCAAAGGTCAGCCATGATCTGCGCAATATGCTGACCTCGGCACAGCTTTTTACAGACCGGATCGAAGGGTCCGACGACCCGCTTGTGAAACGCATGGCGCCCAAGCTTGTGGGATCAATCGCGCGGGCGGTTGCCCTTTGCGAGACCACGCTGGCCTTCGGGCGTGTGGATGAGCCCGCGCCGATGTTATCGCGCGTAAACCTGTCTCGAATCGTTGAAGATGTGATCGACAGCGAAAGTCTGGCGGCAACTGATTATGACATTTCATTTTCAGCTGACATTCCCACGGGTCTACTTTTACGGGCCGACGGCGAGCAGCTTTTTCGCGTCATCTTCAATCTGGTGCGTAACGCGCGACAGGCGATCATGGCCACCGGAGAGGCGGGCGAGGTCAATATCCAAGCGACCGAGGACGATAGCGCATGGTGGATCAAGGTCCATGATACAGGCCCCGGTTTGCCCGCAAAAGCGCAAGAGCATCTCTTTCAGCCGTTTCAGGGCGGGGTGCGCAAGGGGGGCTCTGGCCTCGGGCTGGTGATCGCAGCCGATCTGGTGCGCGGGCATGGCGGGCGACTCTCTTTGGAGCAGACCGGCAAGAACGGGACGACCTTCGTGATACAGCTGCCAAAAGCAGACCTCGCACTGGCTCCAGCGATCGAATAATAAAAGTTTGTCATTTGGGGCTTGCATCATGCGGACAGCACAGCTAAATCCCGGCTCACAGTGGATTGGTAGCTCAGTTGGATAGAGCACTTGACTACGAATCAAGGGGTCGGGGGTTCGAATCCTCCCCAGTCCACCATTTGCATCTTTGTCATGTTAATTTCCTTTATGTTTAAGGGGGTTAACGTGCGAAGTTGGAAGTTGCTCAAAATGTTGGAAGTTTTCTGTTCCCTCTATGATCTTCCTGAGGTCAGCGGACTTTGAATAACGCGTGGCCTCAGCCTCAGTCTCATGACCAAGAATTGCCATACGCTTGTCAGACGGTGCGCCGTTTTCTTTAAACATTGCAGCACGCCCTCTGCGGATACCGTGCGCGGCCTTTCCCACGTCCAGGCCAGCAGACGTCGCGGCCTTTGAGAACCATTGTGACGCGCTCTTTGCCGATCTTGCCTTGCCGTGCATAGTGGTCAGGAAGACAAGGTTTGCAGGTTCTTTATCGAGACAAGCACGCAGATCGTCGGTTGCTTCAAACCAATCTGGGCCGCCAGCAAACAAGGGCGATACCGCCATGCTTTTAGATTTTTGGCGCGTGTAGGTTAACCAACCATCTTCCGAAAGCATTGTGGGCGAAAGGTTGCAAGTGTCGGCGATCGCCGCGCAGGTGCGATACATCAGTTCAAAGGCTAGGCGCTCTTTTGATCCAACCGGCCAAAATGCGCGAAAGTCTGCAAAGTCTTGGCGGGTCCAAGGCGCGAAGCCGTCAGTTTTTTCAGTCTCACGCATAGCGACTTGCATTGCGATATTGATGTCAATCATGCCTTGCTGGTCCCAAAACTTGCAGAGAGAACGCCAAACTTTAAGGCGGTTGTTTGCTGAATGGCCTTCAAACTCAGACAGATCTTTTTTGATATGTCTCGCGGTCAGATCATCCAAGACGGCCGAACCGTAAAACTGCCGAATAGTATCGCAGCGCGTGCGCCAACGTTCCTTGCCACTTGATGCCATGCGGTGAAAATTAGATGATCCGAGATAAGCAGTAACGCCAGCGCCGAGGCTATACGAGTGCTGTGCCAAGCATTACTGCTAGCAAGCAAGTAGGAAACGTCTGCGGCGACTGCTTCAAAGGGGTTATATACTATGTGGCTAAACAGCTCGCTTTTACCCCAGGCTTTCATTGAGCAAAACTCTTCACGATCTCGGAGCTGCTTTGCGCGTAAATCACTATAAGAAAAGATATTTTCCATTCAGCCTATCCTTAAGCTTGCCGCCAGAGCTCTTTGGGTAGCTATTCATCATTTGCCACTAAAGTGAAATTAATTTTGTAGCGGCCAAGTCATTCAGATTTCCGTTTGGGTTTTGGAATTTTGCACGTAGCCATTAAGCGCTGACGTCAGACAGCTTCACATCCATGAAGGGCCAGAATCGCACATCAACAAACGAAGCGGTTTGTGAGCGCCAAGCCGCGCTTACACGATATCGAGTTTGCGACGTTAGTATAAATTGAACATCGTGAATTTTTTGTCGTATGCTCTCGCAATGAAAACTACTGATCCTCTCTCCCTAGATTTTGCGACTCTTTCCACGCTTTGCACCGTGTTTGACAAGAACTCCTTTTCGGCGGCCGCAGACGAGTTGGGCACCAGCCAGTCAACGGTGAGTTATACCGTTGAGAGGCTGCGCAAGGCGTTTGGTGACCCGCTTTTTGTGCGCCAAGGCGGACAAATTGTCGCAACGCTGCGCTGCGAGGCGCTGGTCGTCGAGGCCAGATTAATCCTTGAGCAATACAACCGCATGATCAGTGCAAAGGAATTTGATCCTGCGACGGCCAAGGCAACCTTGCGCATTTCAAGTAACTTTTATGAGCGTGTTATTCTGTTGCCGAAACTGATCCGTGAAATCCGCAAGCAAGCGCCAAGCATCCATTTGCAGATGATCCCCGCGCAAATGTCAGGCTCAGACCAACTTACCAAAGGGGAGACGGATGTCTTGTTGTCGCCCGCCAGTTTTAGCCTGAACGGCGTTTATGCCAAGTTGCTGATGAAGGACCGGTATAACTGCCTGATGGATCGCTCGAACCCTTTGGCAAATGGTGATTTTACTGAGGAAATGTTTCGATCAGCCAAACACGCGTATGTCTCACTCGCGGAGATTTGGCGATCAAGCTATGGCGTTGATATTCGCAAACGCGGGCTCGAGGTGAACCGCGCGCTCAGCATCGCCAGCCCTGAAAATTTGGCCGAATTGTTGGAGGGGACAGATATGATTGCGGCTGTTCCGCGGCGCGTTGCACGCTTGGCCGAACACAAAATGGCCTTGCGTGAATGCCCATTCCCCGCGCCGTTTCATATCTCGATGTATTGGACCTCTCGGACCCACAAATCCAAAATGCACATCTGGATGCGTGACTTGATCGTGCAAGTGGCGACCGAAGTTGAAAGTGTTATCGAATAATCCGATAACATAAATCGGCTTTAACTAGTTGCTAGATGTTATTAATTCGTGAATAGTAATCCCGGCGGTCCTGGGAGGGGAAGCCGAAGTACCGTTTTGATGTTCCAGCAATTCTTGACGATTGCCAGACAGCAACTGGCAGGCAGGGGGCCCATACCCCTTGCCCATTAAAGGCAGAGATGCCAATTCCTTGGGAGGAAACATGACTAATACGTATAACCGCAGAAAGTTTTTGGGCGGCTCCGCGATTGCGGGGGCAGCTGCATTGGCGACGCCAGCCATCGCACAAACTGAACCAACAGTATTGAAAATGCAGGCTGCCTGGGGCGGCGGAATTTTCCTTGAAAATGCGCAATCCTATGTGAACCGCGTCCATGCTATGGCTGGCGACTCGCTCCGTATTGATTTGCTGCCGGTGGATTCGGTTGTGAAAACAAGCCAGATGCAAGACGCAGTTCACCGCGGCGTTCTGGATGCAGCTCACTATGTGCCATCCTACTGGTACGGCAAATCCAAGACAGCATCCCTTTTTGGCACTGGCCCTTGCTATGGCTGGTCCAGCCAGGAAGTGCTGGGTTGGGTCATGTATGGTGGCGGTCAGGAGCTCTTTGACGAGCTGATGGCATCGCTCCAGCTCAACGTTGTGTCCTTCTTCAACTCTCCGATGCCTGCGCAGCCACTTGGCTGGTTCAACAAGCGCATCGAGAGCATGGCAGACATTCCTGGCCTGAAGTATCGCACAGTTGGCCTTGCTGCCGACGTTATGCTCGAAATGGGCATGTCGGTTGTTCAGCTTCCGGGTGGTGAAATCCAGCCTGCGATGAAGTCCGGCCTGATTGACGCAGCCGAGTTCAACAACCCGACATCCGACCGTGACTTTGGTATGCAGGACGTCTCCAAGGACTACATGCTCGCGTCTTTCCACCAGAGCCAAGAGTTCTTTGAGGTGACCTTCAACAAGGACACGTTCAACGCGCTGTCCGCAGAGCAGCAGGCGATCCTGCGCTACGCATCCGAGGCTGAAAACTCCAACTTCTACTGGAACAACACCAAGCGTTATGCAGACGACCTCAACACTCTGCGCGACGAGCAGGGCGTGAACGTATGGCGCACGCCAGACGACGTGATGGAAGCACAGCTCAATGCTTGGGATCTGGTCACCGACCGTATCGCTGCCGAAGATCCGTTCTTCGCGAAGGTTATGGAAAGCCAGAAAGCCTATGCCAAGAACGTCATGGGCTACCTGAACCTGAACCAGCCGGATTACCGTTTGGCCTATAACCACTATTTCGGCTGATCTGCGATCAGAC
This sequence comes from Yoonia sp., assembly GCA_029252195.1. GTDB lineage: Bacteria > Pseudomonadota > Alphaproteobacteria > Rhodobacterales > Rhodobacteraceae > Yoonia. The sequence goes on along the minus strand of JAQXBV010000067.1, from coordinate 13,352 downwards.
GATGAACGTTTAAGGGGCCCAGCATTCTGGGCCCCTTTTCAGGCAAAGAAATGAGTAAAGGGGCCGACGTGCTAAAACTAGTTCATGCGATTGAGGGATTGAGTCTCTGGGTGGGCCGCGCCTTTGCGTGGTGTATCTTGATTTTGACCTTGGCTGTCTCTTACGAAGTCTTCGTGCGATACGTGCTCAACGCGCCCACCGTCTGGTCGTTTGACGTGATGGTGCAGATGTATGGCGCCTTGTTCCTGATGGCAGGGCCTTACGCGCTGGCGCAAGATACCCATGTGCGGGGCGACGTGCTGTACCGGTTGTTCTCGGTACGCTGGCAGGCCCGCGTTGATTTCCTGCTCTATATCCTGTTCTTCTTTCCGGGCATTCTGGCGCTCTTTTGGTTCGGCTGGGAAATCGCTGCCGATAGCTGGCGCTACAAAGAAGTGAGCTTTAACAGCCCCGCTGGTATCCAGATTTACTTCTTCAAAACATTGATCCCGCTCGCTGGCGGCTTGTTGTTGATCCAAGGCGTTGCAGAGTTGATCCGCTGCTGGATGGCAATGCGCACCGGCGTCTGGATGGAGAGGCTCGCCGACGTCCGTGAAACCGAAGATATGCTGATGCACATGGATATCAATTCAATCCCTGGCATTGACACATCCCGCAAATAAACGGCTTCGCCGGTAAAGAAAGATATAAGAAATGTCGAATCCCGAAGTCGCACTGATGATGCTTGGCTTGTTTATTGTGCTGGTCTTGCTTGGTTTTCCGATTGCTTTCACCTTGCTCGCGATGGGCATTGGTTTTGGCTATTACGGCTACTATAGCGGATCACACGAAACGATTGCCGATTTCCTGAACAACAATATTTTCTATCTGCTCAACCAGAACACCTATTCAGTGATGGAGAACCCCACGCTTGTGGCGATCCCGCTGTTCTTGTTTATGGGATATGTGGTCGAGCGCGCAAATATCGTGGACCGCTTGTTTTTCTCGCTCTATATGGCCGCGCGCAACTTGCCTGGTTCCCTCGCGATTGCGGCTTTGCTGACCTGCGCAGTGTTCTCGACCGCCTCCGGTATCGTGGGTGCAGTTGTGACGCTGATGGGTCTGCTTGCTTATCCCGCGATGGCGAACGCAGGGTATAACAAGTCCTTTGCCGCAGGCGTGATCTGTGCGGGCGGGACACTTGGCATCCTGATCCCTCCATCAATCATGTTGATCGTCTATGCGGCGATCGGGAACCTGTCGCCCTTGCGTCTTTATGCGGCGGCTGTTTTCCCCGGTCTTTTGCTGGCCGGTCTCTATATCGTTTATGTGATCGTGCGCGTATGGTTGAACCCTGCACTCGCCCCCAAGCCCGATCTGAAAGACGTGCCACCGACGCGCGAAATTTACAAAGACTTGCTGATCTCATTCGTGCCTCTGACCGTTTTGATCTTTTTGGTTCTCGGTTCGATCTTGGGCGGCCTTGCCACGCCCGCAGAAGCCGCGGCGATGGGCGCGCTGGGCGGAATGGTCCTTGCGGTGCTCTATCGCTCGATGACTTGGGGCAAGTTGAAAGAAAGCGTCTTCCTGACCGCTAAAGCCACTGCAATGGTTTGTTGGCTTTTTGTCGGGTCGTGGACTTTTGCTTCGGTATTTTCCTACTTGGGCGGTCACGAGTTGATCAGCAGCTGGGTCACAGGCATGGATCTGACCACGATCCAGTTCTTGATCTTGGCGCAGCTCATCATCTTCTTGTTGGGCTGGCCACTGGAATGGTCGGAAATCTTGATCATTTTTGTGCCGATATTCCTACCATTGCTCGACCACTTCGGCGTGAACCCATACTTCTTTGCGATGCTGGTGGCGCTGAACCTGCAAACATCGTTCCTGACCCCGCCCATGGCCATGTCGGCCTATTACCTAAAAGGCGTGCTTAAAAATCAGATCGAACTGATGGAGATTTTCAGGGGGATTATGCCCTACCTCGGGATCGTTATCTTCACGATGTTCCTGATGTATGTCTTCCCTGGCATTGCGCTTTGGCTGCCTGACTATCTGTTCGGTGTTTATGTGCCATGACAACTGCCCCGTGCTCTTTGACGGCAACAGAGGCGGTTGACGCAATCGCCTCTGGCCGCCTCACATCGGTTGAGTTGGTCAAGTCCTGCCTAGCGCAAATTGCGGCCACAGATGGCGCGATTAAAGCTTGGGCCTATTTGGATACGGATGCGGCACTTGCACAGGCGGCAGAATGTGATCGCTTGCGCAAAGGCGGTATGGCGACAGGGCCGTTGCACGGTGTGCCTGTCGGGCTGAAGGACATCATCGACACCCACGACATGCCGACAACTCGCGGAACACCAATTTTCGCGGGTCGCCAGCCCGAGGCGGATGCGCGGATTGTCGAGAAGCTGCGGGAAGCGGGCGCGGTGATCATGGGTAAAACCGTGACGACGGAACTCGCCTTTGTTCATGCCAATGAAACCCGCAATCCTCATAACACAGACCATAGCCCCGGCGGATCATCGAGCGGGTCTGCCGCGGCTGTCGCGGCTTCTCATGTGCCTTTGGCCATCGGGACGCAGACGAACGGGTCCGTGATCAGGCCTGCGTCGTTTTGCGGCGTCTTCGGGTTTAAGCCGACGCGGGGCGTCATTAGTCGCGACGGGCTTTTGCAGACCTCCGTGTCGCTCGATCAAGTCGGATGTTTCGGTCGCAGTCTGGCTGACGTCGCGCTTTTGACCGATGTGATCGCAGGCTACGATCAGCGCGACGCCGAAAGCCTTGCCCGTCCAACCCCGCGCATGCTGCCGGGTGCAAGCGCGCAGGCGCCAGTCACCCCGAATTTCGCATGGTTTGACCTGCCGTTTTACGGACGGCTTGCCGACGATGCGCGCGCGGGTTTGGATTATGTTCTTGAGGCGCTTGGCCCGCATGTCACACGGATGACGGCCGCAGATGCATTATCCAATCTTGTCGCCGTGCAAGCGCGGATTCACGAGTATGAAATTTGCCAGCACCAAGCCGCCGTCATCGATGCGCATTGGGATCAGTTGAGCGATACGCTCAAGCCGGTTCTCACCCGTGGGCGCGAAATCTCGCGTGACGAATATGAAGATGCCCTTGCCGTGAAGCTTTCCGCACAGGCCTTCTTTGCCGATTTCTTCACGGAATTCGATGCCATTCTGGCGCCCGCTGCAGCAGGCGAAGCGCCATTATTTGGTCAAGGCACAGGGGATCCGATCTTTTGCACGCTGTGGACGCTTGCTGGATTGCCTTGCATCACTGTCCCTGTGTTGGTCGGCGACACGGGGCTGCCGATTGGCGTGCAGCTGATCGGTCCGATTGAGCGCGATGATCGCCTGCTACGAACGGCGCATTGGTTTCAGAATAGTCTCGCCGGAACGGCGAAAACCGAAGGGGTTTAAAATGTCTTATATCGTCAAGTTAATCATGGGGTTAATCGGAACGGGATTGCTTTTGACGTTTGTGGGTGGCCTGTCCGAAAGCATCTCGACAGGCTTCGCAGGCTTCACGGGCGGATTACCGTTTCTGATCATCGTCATTATTGTCGGGCTCATGGCGGTCTATGATTTTTGGGACGAATGTGTCCGTAAAAAATGAGCAAGCCTCGCCTTTGGGTCACCCGCCGCCTTTCGGATGCCACGCTCGAACGAGCGGCGCGCGATTATGATGTTGTCATCAATCACGACGATACACCCGGCACTGCCGCCCAGATTATTGCCGCCAGCGCCGCGTTTGACGCGATCTTGCCGTGCCATTCCGAGCATTTCAACGCCGAGGTTGTGGCCCAACTTGATCCGCGCCTAAAGATCGTCGCCAATCACTCCGTCGGTGTCGATCATTGCGATTTGCCCGCTTTGCGCGCGGCTGGGATAACGGTCACGAATACGCCAGATGTTTTGTCTGACGCGACCGCTGAAATCGCGATGCTGTTGATGCTGGGCGCTGCGCGCCATGCCGTCGCAGGGGATCGCATCGTCCGCACGGGCGCTTGGGATAGCTGGTCGCCCGCGTTTATGGTTGGTAAGCAGGTGACGGGCGCGCGCCTTGGTATCATCGGCATGGGACGCGTTGGTCGCGCCTTTGCGGCGAAGGCGCGTGGTTTTGATATGGACGTCCATTACTATAACCGCAGCGAACTTTCCCCCGAGCTAGCTCCTGGCGCGACCTATCACGCGACCGTTGATAGCCTTCTTGGTGTTGCGGATTTCTTGTCGCTCCACTGTCCCGCAACGCCCGAAACCACGAACCTGATGAATGCCGAGCGGTTCGCGCTTCTCCCGCAAGGGGCAGTTATCGTGAACACCGCGCGCGGCGCGCTGGTCGATGAAGACGCGCTGTTGGCGGCGTTGCAGTCTGGGCGTGTCGCGGCTGCGGGGCTCGACTGCTTTAAGGTTGAACCCGGCGGCAACCCTGCCTTTGCCGGCCATGAGAATATCTTCATGTTACCCCATATCGGCAGTGCGACCCGCCAAACACGCGATGCCATGGGGTTTCGGGCACTCGACAATCTGGATGCATTCTTCGCGGGCGAAACCCCGCGCGATATTCTTTAACAAAGTGGAACTGATCAATGGCAAAACTGGCGTTTTTGGGGCTTGGTGTTATGGGTTCTCCCATGGCGGGGCATTTGGCTGCGGCGGGTCATGACGTCACCGTTTTCAATCGCACGGCAGCGAAGGCTGAGGCTTGGGTGAAAGCCCACGGCGGCAATGCGGCCGACACACCTGCAAAAGCTGCACAAGGCGCCGACATCGTAATGGCTTGTGTCGGCAATGATGACGACCTGCGCGCCGTTTGCCTCGGACCACAAGGGGCCTTTGCAACCATGGCAAAGGGGTCAACGTTTGTAGATCACACGACGGTCTCTGCCTCTGTGACGCGCGAGCTTTATGCTGCCGCAAAGGCTAACGGGATCGACTTTGTCGACGCTCCTGTTTCGGGCGGGCAGGCGGGTGCGGAAAACGGACAATTGTCGATCATGTGTGGCGGCGACCAAGCCAGCTATGATCGCGCCGAACCCATCATGAACGTTTACGCCAAATTGTGCCGTCGTATCGGCGAGAGCGGCGCGGGACAAATGACCAAAATGTGCAATCAGATTGCAATCGCAGGTCTGGTGCAGGGCCTGTCAGAGGCGATGCATTTTGCGTCCAAAGCCGGGCTTGACGGCGCGGCTGTCATTGAGGTGATTAGCCAAGGTGCCGCAGGCAGTTGGCAAATGTCCAACCGGTACAAAACGATGTTGGATGATCACTTTGAACACGGGTTTGCCGTTGACTGGATGCGCAAAGACCTTGGCATTTGCCTCGCGGCTGCGAATGAAAACGGCGCCTCTCTGCCTGTAACTGCTTTGGTGGATCAATTCTACAAGGACGTGCAAAAGATGGGCGGCGGTCGATGGGATACATCTGCCTTGTTCAAAAGGTTGGAAAAATCGAACTGATCCTGCGATAGCGGCGGTCGATGGCCGCCGCAGTTTTTTCAGCGCGTCTAAGGCACCGCTAGTCGAGAATTGCGATGTCTCCGAGAGCACATTTGTCGCCTTGGCGATAAAGTAAATGCGGCTGGGGACGACCGACAGCCCCCCGCTGCCCACGAACGCAATACCTGTTTGAACGCGCCGCCATAGGGGTGCTGTTTTGCCAGAGAGCGGTCATCACTTTGCCCCGCATAGACCTGCGACTGCGTGCAAAGCGCGTCCACTGGTGGCAATTGCTACAACTTTCCTCTTTTCAATAGGTTTCGGGTGGGTCCGCAATCGGCGGATAAAGCGGTGCTCCTCGGATGAATTCCGCGATGATGAAACCTTCAAACTCCTTCGCGCCGTCTGTGATCAAGCCGTCAAAGGTCACACCCTCTCGTAGCTGCTATTTCGGCCAAACCACCGCAGTCATCATGAGTATTTTGAGACGTGTTATGGCCGCCCCCTCAGTCTGCGCAATTGGAATTCACCGCACGGAGACGCCGATGTAACTTTGCTTGTCGCCAATGCGTATGCAGATGCGCCCAAGCAAGATAAGGGTCCGCGGTCAACGCGCCAGAAATTCTGCGTTGAGAAAGAGATGAGAAATCGCTCACACGGCTGACGCGCGGCATTTGTCGCTCTGGTGGTACTGCTTTGTCAATTTGGTAGCCTAACGGCGGGTTGCTGCTTGGGTCCTGCAATCGGGCCAATCTGCGTTGCGCTTTCAGACGATCAAAAACGGATCTGTGATTGAGACCAACAGCTTTCGGGCGGGCGACAGCAGCATCACCGCGCAAGCGGCGGCCCAGATTGATGTCGCCTTGAATTCAGTCGACACCAAGGTTCATTTGCGCAATGTCAGGCTGCGGTTTCTGTTTTTTGAGACCTATAAATTTCCGACGGCCGCGATCAAAGAGCATCTGACCTTTCCCATGCGCTTATCATTCACGCTGCACAGGGTGACAAAGCGGCGGCTTTGGGACGTGATTGTAACTCTGGTCAACGAAGACACCTTTAGCGTCGCGACGGTCTCGCCCATCGTAATTACCGCATCGGATTTCGCGCTCGACGCAGGTATTGTCGCGCCAAAGTTGGCGGACAATATGTCAAAGTATCGTCGAAATGCGTGGAATTCGGTTGCAATCAGCGTGCAAAAAAGAAACCTTGGCCCAACTGTACGAACCTTCGAATTTGGGCGCTGGATGATCGATATTTATGAGGGATTGAAGGCGGCGCTCTGGCTTGTCGTGAGCTTGGATCCCGAGCTTTGGGACATCAGTTTGCGGTCGTTGCGCGTGACTTTGACGGCCCTGGTGGTGGCGAGTGTGATCGCTATTCCTTTGGGCACTTACCTTGCAGTTCAGCGGTTTCGCTATCGCCGATTTTTGATCTCTCTGATAAATGCGTTGATGGGGCTTCCGCCCGTAGTGATCGGCCTCTTGGTTTATATTCTGCTTTCGCGATCAGGTCCGTTCGGCGTGCTGAATCTGCTGTTTACGCCTACGGCCATGATCATCGCGCAGGTGATTATCATCACGCCCGTCATCGCGTCGATTGCACATCAGGCCATGCGCGAGTTGTGGGCGGAATATCATGATTTGCTGATCTCGCTGAATACAACCAAATGGCAAAAGATTGTGACCTTGATCCGTGACGGCAGGCGCAATTTGTTGACCGCGGCCCTTGCGGGGTTCGGTCGCGCGATTGGCGAAGTCGGCGCGATTATGATCGTCGGCGGCAATATCGACCATGTGACCCGCGTGCTGACCACGGCGATTGCGCTTGAGACGGGCAAGGGCGATTTTGCTCTGGCGCTTGGCCTTGGGTTTGTTCTGATCGGGATCGCGATTGTGGTGAACCTTACTATCCACACGCTGTCTCGGACCGAACGGGAGGGCCGCTGGTGAGTGCGAAATTTCCACTGAAGCTGCACCAAGTGCTTGTGCGCAGGCAGGGTAAAACCGTGATTGGCCCACTTGATCTGGAACTGGTGGCGGATGGGGTCACGATCATTGTTGGCCCCAATGGATCGGGTAAAACCACACTTTTGCGTGTCATGCACGGGATTGAGCGGATCAATGGCGGAACCGTTTCTTGGGCGCAGGATGACCCGTCCAAACATGCATTTGTCTTCCAGTCTCCGGTCGTTTTGCGACGCTCTGTCGCCGAGAATCTGGCCTATCCATTGCGCCTTTTGAAAGTGCCTCACGCAGAGGTGAATACGGCAGTTGCGGACTGGCTGGCGCGCATTGGCTTAAGCGGAAAAGCGCAGACCGCAGCCACGCGCCTGTCGGGCGGTGAGCGCCAAAAGCTCGCAATAGCGCGCGCCCTTATTCGTAAGCCGGATGTGCTGTTCCTCGACGAGCCTTGTGCCAATCTTGACGGCCATGCGACCCGCGAAATTGAAGCGGTATTGCAAGAGACAGCAGCGGCTGGAACGCGGCTGGTGATGGCGACACATGACATGGGCCAAGCGCGCAGGCTTGCGCGGGACTTGGTGTTTACGCTTAATGGCCACATAAATGAATCAGGCAAGGCAGAGGCGATCTTTGTCCATCCAAAGACAAAAGAACTCGCAGCCTTCCTCAAGGGAGATATCGTCGTATGAAACGGTTTTTGGTAGCGGCTGTTGCGTTGCTTTTTGCACAGGGTGCTGCGGCTGAGGATATGCGCCTCGCGGTGACGACCTCCTTTGACAGCTCTGGGCTTGCAGAGGTTTTGTTGCCCGCAATCAAGGCCGACCTTGATATTGATCTGCAGCTTTTGGTTGTGGGCACAGGGCAGGCATTGAAGCTAGGTGAAGCGGGCGATGTTGATGCAGTTTTGGTGCACTCCAAGGCAGCAGAAGAGGCCTTTGTTGCGGCGGGTCACGGCACCCATCGTCGCGAAATCATGTACAATGATTTTGTGGTGATTGGCCCCGCGACTGATGTTGCGGGTGTTCGCGATGGCAGCAGTGCGGCAGATGCTTTGGTGCGGATTGCTGCCGTTGAGGCGCCATTCGTCAGCCGTGGCGACGATAGCGGCACACATAAGGCCGAACTGGCTATCTGGGCCAGCGCGGGCCTGAGCGCCGATACATTTGGCGCTTGGTATCGCCCTGTTGGGGCAGGCATGGGGCCTGCGTTGAATACGGCGGCAGGCATGGACGCGTATGTGGTGTCCGACCGCGCAAGCTGGCTGAATTTCGGCAATCGCGGCGACTTGGCGCTACTTTACGCGGGCGATCCTGCGCTGTTTAACCAATATGCGTTTCTGCCCGTCAACCCGGAGAAATCGCCACAGGTTCGCAATGATCTGGCGATGCAACTTGAGGCGTGGTTGACCAGCCCGCGCGCAGAAGAGCTGATCAACGGCTATATGATAAACGGTGAAACGCTTTTTGTTTTCAACGCGGTGGCCGAATAATCAGTGGTGGTGCGGCTCGTCGTCCAGATGGCCGTGCACCGCAAATTGCATGATGTCGGCGTCTTGTGATTCAATCATCCGAAAACTCTCGCGGACACCCGCGGGGGTCAATTCACGGGTGACAGTCAGCAGCGTATTGGGCGCGTGATCGATGCAAAGCTCGGCCATTTGGTCGATCTCTTCATAGGCTGTCCCCAAGGCCACCTCAACTGAGGGCGCGCCGTAAATATCGACGAAGTGCTGTGCCAGAAGCTGTGCGATGGTGTCGCGTTCTTTCGGCTCTAGCTGGGTCACGGCAACGCAGCTCACGCGCCCGAAGGTCTCGATCCCCATCCAGCCGTTTGTGAAGGCTTGCCGTGCTTTGCCGACAAGATCAGCCTCGCCCCAATTGGAAAACTCAAAGCCGCCGGAAATGCACCATTCGCCAGTGCGGGCGGGGTTGTGAAATACCCTTTGGTCGCTTTCGTCAAAGTGGATTGCGCGGGCAAGTTTCATGCGGGCCTCGTGAGGATTGCGGTGAGTGGGATGAGCGTCGTATTCCCTGCGACTTTTAACAAAAGCCCCATGGATTCGTCCACGCCGATATAGGAGCCAGTTTGCCCTGCTGCGGTGATGTCGCCTGCCAGCCCATGTGCCAGCCCGATCCATTCGCGGTGCAGTGTCTTGGTGCCGCCGTCGGACCAAGCGTTGATGCCGACAAGGGTATGGCGGACCCATGCTTCGAGCAGGGTCGCGGCGTCAACATCCGCGCAGCCTTCGGCATAAAGCGCGGTCATATCGGGGGTCAGGCCCGTCTCGTCGCTGGCGGGCCAGAGGAAGAGCGTGAGGTCGATCACGAGCCAGTCGGCCATGCCGTCGATCGTGTCGGAGGCCGCCATGCGCAATGCGCCGCAGATGCCGCCGTTGACATAGATCGTGCCGTCCCAGCCCAGATGCACGCCCACCTCAGGCGGGGCCAAAGCGCCAAGCGCATTTTGAAACCCGACGCCGCAGACGGGCAACATGGCTGTGGCCTGCGCAAGTGGTACGTCGGGGGCAAAGACGATGGCCGCACGCAATGTGTCGGCGGCCAGATTATGGATCACGAGCCCTGCGTCGCAGCCTTCGGTCGCGGCGGCAACCGCCAAGGCGAAAGGATCACCGCCTTGCGCGTCGTGCGCCGAGAACAGGGGGGGCAGCGAGAGGGGTGTCATGCATGCCCCTGCGCGATAAGGTCTTGGGCCACGGCGCGGAAGACCCTTGCTTGCGGACTGTCGGGTTTGGAGACAACGATGGGTGCGCCACCGTCAGCTGCCAGCCGGATATCCATATGCAGCGGGATTTCAGCAAGCAATGGCACGCCCAGCTTTTTGGCCTCTGCCGCAACGCCACCATGCCCGAACATATGTTCCTCGTGGCCGCATTTGGAGCAGATATGCGTCGACATGTTTTCGATCATACCAATGATTGGCGTGCCAAGCTGGTTGAACATATCAATCCCCTTGCGGGCATCAAGCAATGCGATGTCTTGCGGTGTCGAGACGATGATCGCGCCGTTCAGGTCGGTCTTTTGGGCCAGTGTCATTTGCACGTCGCCCGTGCCAGGAGGCAGATCGACGATCAGCACGTCAAGCGCGCCCCATTGCACTTGGCTCAGCATTTGCTGCAAGGCGCCCATCAGCATCGGGCCACGCCAAACGACGGCTTGGTCTTCGTTGGTCATCAGGCCGAGCGACATCATCGTCACGCCAAAGTTGCGCATCGGCAAGATAATCTTGCCATCAGGTGAGGCGGGCCGTCCCGAGACGCCAAGCATCCGCGGTTGTGACGGGCCGTAGACATCCGCATCGAGCAGGCCGACACGCCGTCCTTCGGCGGCAAGCGCGCAGGCGAGGTTGGAGGCGACGGTGGATTTGCCCACGCCGCCCTTGCCAGAGGCCACGGCAATAATCCGGGCAACGCCCGGAATTTTCTGCGGGCCGGAGGGTTCGGATTTGCGCGATGGTTTCAGATCAGGGGGAGCCTTTGGTGTGGAATGGGCGGTCAGGACGATGGCGACGGTTGTGACGCCGTCGAGCGCCTTGATCTGCGCCTCAGCGTCGTCTTTGAGTGCGGTATAGGCGGCGGCATGGCTACCGCTGACCTCCATCACAAAGCGCACAGCGCCGTCGGTGACCGTCAGCGCCTTGACGATGCCAGCCTCAACAATGGACGACCCGCTAATGGGGTCTGTGACGCCCGCAAGGACGCCAAGCACGGATTCTCTGGTTGCGGTCACGTTATGATTGCCCTTCGATTGCGCCGGTCACGACGTGTTCCATATCCAGCCCGTCGATTGTCAGAACCATCTTGGCCTCGAACTTGCGGCCCGATGTGTCGCCTGCGTTGCGCAAGGCCTCCTCAATAGCTTGCTGGGATGTGACGCCAACCTGCTTGAGGAATTTGCGCATCGACATGTTGAAGTCTTCGCTCATTGTTGTGTCTCCATGATTTCTTGTTGTTAGCAAAAACGGCCTCAATGATCCTTGCGCTTTGACAGATAGTCATCGGTCGAGCGCGGGCGAGGGCGTTCGCCGCCTGCAAAGGGGTTGTTGTCGGAATGATACTGCGCGTTGATCCGGCAACCATCGCACATCTGGATCATCCGCGCCGCTGCCGGATTGGCAAACATCGCATGATTGCCTGCGAGCTTTTCCATGATCTTTTCAACGGTGGACTTCACCCCAAACAAGGTGCCGCATTCGACGCAGGCGAAGGGCTCTTCTTCGTTGAGGATCGTTTGGGTAAAGGCCGCGTCGGTCAGGTCAAGTTGCGGAGCAAGTGTGATCGCCTTTTCGGGGCAAACATTGGTGCAAAGCCCGCATTGCAAGCAGGCGTCTTCTTGGAACCGCAGTTGCGGCAGATCGGGGTTGTCGCCAAGCGCACCGGAGGGGCAAAGCGAGACGCAAGCCAGACAAAGCGTGCAGGCGTCGGTGTCGACGATGACCGCGCCGTAGGGTGCGCCCTGCGGAAGCGTGATGTTTTCGACGTCGGGGTTCAGCGCCTTGGCGGCCAAACGGGCGACCTGTCGCCGCGTCCCAAGCGGCAGGATCGGGGTCGCAAGCGCCTTGGCTGGTGCCTGATCAAACAGGTGATCGGATAGCGCGTCGGGATCGGTGATATCGAGCAAGGTGATCTTGTCGGCTGAAATCGCATCGGCCAGTGCAAGCTGTGGATCAAGCGCATCGCGCTCGGTTTTCGGCCCGAGCAGAATAGCGACGTTGCCAAAACCAGAGGCCAGAGCCGCCAGCATTTCCGCGTGGCCAAAGCCGGACAAGGCGCTGACCTCCATCGGGATCACATGGGCAGGCAAGCCGCGCCCGTGCCGTGCGGCAAGGCCAATCATCTGCGCGCCGTGATCGCCATGGACCAGAAGGGTCGCGTCTTTGCCCCCCGCATCGCGGTAGGTCGCGGCCAATGTGTTGATCCGCCGGAATGTATGATCCGGCGAGGGCATATCATAGGTGATCGCCCCCGATGGGCAAACCGCCGAACAGGCACCGCAACCCGCGCAGATCAACGGGTCGATAGTAACGTGTTCGCCTGCAGAGAGAATCGCACCTGTCGGGCAGACGTTAAGGCAATTCGAACAGGCTGGCTTTTCGGCGCGCGAATGGGCGCATAGCGATGTTTCCAAACGGACAAAAAGCGGCTTCTCAAAAGTGCCGACCATCTGGCTGGCAGCAAAGATCGCCTCGGCCACGGCAGGCGCGCTTTTGGGATCGGCGCGCAGGTAGCCGTCGCGCTTTTGCGGGGCCGCAAACAGTGGCGTGCCGCCCGTCAGATCTAGAATGATGTCGCAATGAGAAACGGCGCCGTCGCGGGCCTCGGTCAGTGCAGGGGTGCCGCGCCCGCCAATCAGGCTTTGCTGGAATGCGTTGATCTTGACCTCGAATTGTCCAAGCGAGCCAGAGGCTTGGTGCAGTTTTCCGACCACGGTGTCATAGGCCGAAGTTGGCTCGATCCGGCTGCCCGGCGCGAGCAAAACCGTCACGGAAAGCGTATCGGCAAGTTTGTCGGCAGCAGCCTGTGCGGCGTCTTGCGGGCCGATGATCATACAGGTGCCTTCGGACACGACGTCGACTGATTGATAGGTTGGCTCGCGCAGGTTGGCGTCTGCAATAAGCGCTGCCATTTTGGCGGTGGTCGCGGCGGTGTCGGCTGTCCAGCCTGCGCGGTCGCGGATGTCGACGAATTGGGGCTGCTCCGCCTCCAGTTTTTCGGCCAGCTCGGAAAAGCGGTGCGCCTCTTGGGCGCAGGCGATCATCACATCGCCCGCTTCAATGGCCTTTGCAGCGATCTCGATTTGGGTTGTGCAAAGACTGGAGTGACAGCCTGAACAGGCCAAACCCGTCACGTCCGCCAGCTTTTTGGCATCAACGGCTTGCGACCCAAGGCAATCACAAACAAGCAATGTCTTTGACATGTGTTCTCCCACAATCTTCGTCATATTCCG
>JAQXBV010000066.1 GCA_029252195.1 Yoonia sp. | reverse complement strand
CTCACGCTCTTGACTGGCGACACAGTCATGCGCCGCTTGTTTCAACAAGAGCAGGTTGATACGCGGACTTGGGATCGCAAGCGCCAATAATGGATTGATCGGCTTTGCGATGGCTTGCATGGTATTCCTGCAGTCAGCATTGCCAGTGCTTGCCCCCGTCGCACCTGTTATCGCGCATTTCGTTTCGGTCCGGCTTGTCGCCGCTAACACGGCTTATGAATTCTTTATCATCTACGACCCTGCAAATTATGAGGATCAAGACAATGGCTGACTTGCTACGCAAACCTTTTGGCACACATGGCAAGGTGCACGACATAACCGCGCAGAGTGCTGGCTGGCGTTATGTAGGCTTTGGGCTTCACCGTTTGCGTGCGGGAGAGAGTGTCGCGGAAGCGACGGGCGACCGCGAGGTCATTTTGGTCATGGTCGAGGGCAAGGCCGCGGTCACTGGGGCAGGGCAGGACTGGGGCGTATTAGGCGACCGTATGAACGTGTTTGAAAAGACGTCGCCGCATTGTCTCTATCTGCCCAATGGCAGCGAATGGTCCGCTACCGCGACCACCGATTGCACGATCGCGGTTTGCACGGCGCCTGGTAAAAGCGGGCATGTAGCACGCCGGATTGGTGGAGATGGGATCACGCTCACCGAGCGGGGCCGCGGCACCAACACCCCCTACATCAACAATATCGCGATGGAAAATGAGGATTACTGCGACAGCCTTTTGGTGACAGAAGTCTTTACGCCCGCTGGCCAATGGTCTTCCTACCCAAGCCACCGCCACGACGAAGACGACTTTCCGCGCATCACCTATTTGGAAGAAACCTACTACCACAGGCTCAACCCTGCATCGGGGTTCGGCATCCAGCGGGTCTACACAGATGACGGCGGGCTTGATGAAACAATGGCCGTCTCGGACGGTGATGTCGTCCTCGTGCCACGCGGACACCACCCCTGCGGCGCGCCATACGGTTTTGAGATGTATTACCTCAACGTCATGGCGGGCCCGCTGCGCAAATGGCGGTTTGTCGCAGCGCCGGAGGTGGAATGGATCATGGAACGCGACGTCTAGAACGATTCTGGTCCATAAAGTTGCGGGGTAAGGAAATGCTGGTTTGGCGCGGTATTTGACTTGCCTGCAACGGCGTCCACCATCATGGCCACCAGATCGCGACACAGCTCTTGCAACGGGGTTGCGATTACCATCGTGACATAGCGATCAATCAAAGCTTTACGGCTCTCGGACGTTAACTCGTTGACGACCAACGCAACTTTGCCCGCAGGGCGGACTTCGCGCAATGCGGCAATCGCCCCCTCCATCCCGCCACCCGCGACATAGATGCCGCGCAAGTCGGGTTGGCGGTTCAACAGTTCCAGTGTTGCTTCATATGTCACCTGCCGCGTCTCAAGGTTTACCACCGTATCGAGCATCTGAAACTCGGGCGCATATTCGCGAATATAGCTTTGAAAACCGGTCTCGCGCAGTTGATGCCCGTGCCAGCGATTGCCGCCAACAAAGACCGCAAGCTTGCCTGTTTGGCGCGCATGGGTGCAAATCATCCACGCCGCGATCCTGCCAACTTTGACGTTGTTGAGCCCATGATAATTGCGCCGCACATCTTGGGCAAAGTCGTTGAGAAGTGCAAAAACTGGCGTACCAGCCTGCGAGATCTCTGCAACCAAATCAGACAGCATCGGGTGGTTGATCGCAGAGGTCGCAATGGCGTCGCATCGGCCAGCCACTTCTGCGATCTCTTGGGCGAAATCGGCAGGCGCTTGGGATGGCGCAAACCGTATGACCGCACGGCCACGAATATCCGTCCGTTGATCGACAGCATCCTGCAATTCGTGCGCGAAGTTCTGATAAAACTCTTGGCTCGCCTTGTGCAGAACAAAGCCGAACCGGACCAGCGGAAGGTCAACGGCGTCACGCCTGCTCTTCAACAGGCGAGTTGGGTATAGGCCGGAGCATCTGGTGGAAGGGTCGCAGGCAGACAATGGGCAGGACGACTGGGATCACTGGTTGAACACCGGTTTTTCTAGGCTTGTGGCCGAGGCCCACTGGCGAGTCGACAGCGGCACCCTCAACACCTGTCAGGGGCATCATTCAGGGCACTTCCTGCCCCAGAGGGCGAAGTTCGCTCATGTCACTAAAGAGGGAGATTACTGGCTGGGATGGTAGGATTCGAACCTACGGTACACTGTACCAAAAACAGTTGCCTTACCACTTGGCTACATCCCAGCAGCGAGGCGGTGAATACGATGAAGGGGGCGGCTGTTCAAGCCCTGAAATGGGAAAACTTGCTATTCATTATGCATTTGTGGTCTCAGGTAAAAACAAAGGCTTATACGCGGAGCGGATCAGCCTTTGCGAGCGCGTCAAAAGCCATCAAACTGTTCACCAATGCCGCCATCTGATCCAATGGAATCATATTCGGGCCGTCGGAGGGTGCCGTATCGGGGTCCTCATGGGTCTCAATAAAAACGCCAGCGATTCCCAGCGACACCGCCGCGCGTGCCATGACGGGGGCAAACTCGCGCTGTCCGCCGCTTGATCCGCCCTGACCGCCCGGTTGTTGGACCGAGTGCGTCGCGTCCATGATCACGGGATAGCCTGTCTTGGCCATCGTGGGCAGGCCGCGCATGTCGGCCACAAGGGTGTTATAACCAAACGAGGTGCCGCGCTCGGTCAGCATGATCCGCTTGTTGCCAGTGCTTTCGATTTTGGAAACCACATTGGGCATGTCCCAAGGCGCCAAAAACTGCCCCTTTTTGACGTTAATGACCGCACCTGTCTCGCCCGCCGCGATCAACAGATCGGTCTGGCGGCACAAGAACGCGGGGATTTGCATCACGTCACAGACAGCGGCCACATCGGCACATTGGTCTGCAGAGTGGATGTCGGTCAGCACAGGGCAGCCGATCGCCTCTTTGACCGCCTGCATGACCTTTAGGCCCGCATTAATGCCCAGACCACGCTTGCCTGAAAGGGAGGTGCGGTTGGCCTTGTCGAAGCTGCCTTTAAAGATGAACTGCGCGCCTGCGGCCTTGCAATTCTCGGCCATCCGGCCTGCGATCATTTGGGCGTGATCAAGGCTTTCAAGCTGGCAAGGGCCTGCGATCACGAGCAAAGGGCGGTCGTTGCTGACCGTCAGGTCACCGATTTGGACGTCAATCATTAGGCTGTTACCTGTTCTCGAAGGATGGATGCGGTGAGTGAGATCATCAGATAGATGCCCGAAAAGATAAGGAATGCAAGGATCGAATTTTCGAAAGCGCGCGGATAGGTCGCCTCGTCTGGGGCGACGGGCTCCACGCCGATGGAAAGATAGCGGACCTGACGGTTCGCTTCGACTTGGGCGACCTCCAGCTGGGTCAAGGCCTGTTGCACAAGCACAGTCTGGAAGGCGTAGTTCTCTTCGGCCAATCGCAGCTTGGTGTTGTTGGCCGCCACTGAACCGCCGCCCGCCGTGGTCGATGTCATCTGACCGCGCAGGGTTTCAATAAGGGCGTCATAGCTTGCGATGTCTGCGCGCAAACCATCGACTTGGGCCTGGTTTGGCCGATCCACGCTGAGCTTACCCGACAGACTCAATTGCTTTTGCTGACGCTGGCTCTCTAGCGCGGAAATCTGGGAAATCAGCGCGCCACTTTCGGCTTGAGGATCAAGAATCGTCGTCTCTTCTTGTGTCTTGAGCCATTCGGCAAGCGCATCTGCGCGGCGTTTCTCGGCGCTTTCGTAGGACTGCAGCGCACCGGCCATTTGATCTTCACGCAAGCGCAAGGTGAGTTGATCGACCTGCTCTTCTGCATAATCAATCAAGGCGGTCGAAAATAACTGACTGGCCTCGGGGGTTGTGGCGATGACCTCCATGCGCAAGATGCCTTCGGTCGGATCATAGCTGATTTTGACCCGCTTTTTGTAAAGGTCAAAAAGCTGCTCATTGGTGGCATCGGGCGCAAGGCGCTGCACTTCGTCAATGCTTGGGTCGCTGAAATGGGCGCGGAAACCGTGATCTAGGTCCAGACGGCTGAGCGCGGCCCGTGACGCGAGGTAAGACTGCACGGTGATACTGTCTTGTTGGGTGGCCATCGAGGTGCCTTGGAACAAGCCGCCAAGGCCACCAGCGGCACTCGCAGGTTCTGCCTGCTGAATAACAAACTCGGAATTCGTGGCGTACATCGGGGTCGCCATGAACGTGAAGTAATAGGCAACGATCAGTGTTGGCAGGAAAACGAAAAAGCCAAGGCGTGTGAACAAAAGCAAAAGCTTGCGCCGGCGACGACGGGCAATATCGCGCTGGATTTTGTAGATTTCATTGCCGCGCTGCTGGGAGGGGACGGCACGTTCGGTCGAGGGCAGATTCGCACCCGGCTCCGGGACAGTTTGGGGCAGTTGAATGCGGCCTAACTTCTGAGATGGCGCCTGACTGCCTTGTGGGGGCATCGAAGATGGCGCTGCAGGCCTGAGCGTGCTCTCGGGCGCAACCAGTTCGAGGATGGTATTGCGCTGGAAAGGGTCAATGCCCGCTTGACGGAGTTGCCGCACGGCGTCGAAATCGGAGGTCGCGGCAATGCCCTGTTTTTGCGCCACGCGGCGGGCCATGCGCAATTGGCGGCCTGTCAGCCCTTCATGGCGGATCGCGTCCAGATCGGTTTCGCCTGCGACCATTGCGGGACTATCCACCTGACGCTGCGGCGTCGGTTGCGGGGGAGGTGTCTGCAGCGGATCAACGCCAGAGCCCATCGGGCTGTCGCGGCGGATGCGGAACTTCTTAGCCTTGGGTTTCGTAGTCATACAACTGTTTCGCTTCTTCCAAGCTTTCAAACATATGGATGCGCCCATCCTTTAGCACAGCGGCCGATTTCGCAAACCGCTCTAAGGTCGCGGGTTGGTGCGATACGATGACCACCGTTGTATTCTCAAGCCGTTCACGCAGGATTTCGCCCGCCTTGCGGTTAAACTCGGCATCCGTCGAATTAGGCATACCTTCGTCAATGAGGTACATGTCAAAATCAAGGGCGAGCAGCAATGAAAACGTGAACCGTGAACGCATGCCTTGGCTATATGTGCCGACAGGCATGTCTAAATATTCTTTGATGTCGCAAAGCCAACGGCAAAACGCCTCTACATAGTCTGGGTCCAGACTGTACAGGCGTGCAATATAGCGGGAGTTTTCCATGGCCGTGTGACGGTTTACAACCCCGCCCATAAACCCGAGCGGGAACGAAATCCGGCAGCCACGGTGAATCTGGCCTTCATCGGGCTTCTCAAGACCCGCCATCATATTTATCAGCGTCGTCTTTCCGGTGCCATTTGGCGCCAAAATACCCAGCGAATTGCCTAATTCCACGCGAAACGACGTGCGATCAAGGATTACCTTGCGCTGCGTTCCGGTCCAAAAGGACTTGCCGACGTTTGTAAACTCTAACATGCCCTACCTGCTCATACCCTTATATGGGCACCGTCATTCTTGACGGCAATAGGTTAACACCCTGACATAGGGCTCCCTTTCTTTGTGATTATACCGCTGCTACTCCAAAATCCGAAAGTTCTCGTGGGTTATGACGCGGAAGTTGTCTGACACCTTGTCGCGGAATTTCGTCCATTCATGCGGGATGGTTTCGCGCATGAATGCGAG
>JAQXBV010000065.1 GCA_029252195.1 Yoonia sp. | reverse complement strand
TCAAGCTCAAGGCGTTCTGCTGCGGAAAGAAAACCAGGACAAATCATACCCGTAGCTGAATCGTTCCACGCCAAAGCGTCAAGACGTCAAATTCGGCTTCCGAAGGACTCAGAGTATATCAAATCCATCTTGGTAAATATTGATAATCGGTTCAGGCAGGGTTAGCCGCGGCATCATTTCGCTTCACAATTACAGGTTGATCAGAGCATATGACGACCAACTAAAATTGCAAATGGCCACGGGACGTCCAGAAGACTAAACAATCCCGCGCTTTACGAGCACAGTCACGACAACGATAAACGCCACAATCGGCGCGAAGGCGAGTGATCCGAGCCAGCTAAGCAAGGTTCCCTTGGCGCGGTCTTTTGGATCGACCGCCTGCAAGAAGGCAACCAAGCGCCCGTGTGCCTTGGTCGCTTTGTCCAAATCGACCATCCGGCTTAGTTTTGGATGATGCATGATCGTGGCCGCCTGCGCCAGATACACCGCGTCATGCCGCAAATGGCGCGGCAACAAACGCCCTGCTTTGCGCACTTGAAACTCAAGCGATTTTCCACGGATCCGCAACTGCGTTTCCATCAGTTTGCGCACTTCTGCGATTTGAATATCAAGCATGTCCCCAACCATGCGACGTGATAAATCATGCAGCGTAGGCAGGCTCAATCCCTCTGGTAAAAGCCTGCGATGAAGCGTTAAATTAGATGCATGTTAAACACGGTCTCCTATGACGGGCCTGCGGGCACACCCTTAATTATCGCGCACGGCCTCTTCGGCTCGGCGCGCAACTGGAATGTGATCGCAAGGCGGCTCTCCGGGCGCCGTCCTGTGGTCACTGTCGACATGCGCAACCATGGCGCAAGCCCTTGGCACGACACGCAAAGTTATGCGGATATGGCAGCGGATCTGGCCGAGGTCATTGACGGACAGGCCGACGTTCTGGGCCATTCGATGGGCGGCAAAGCGGCCATGGTTTTGGCCCTGCAACACCCTGATAAGGTGCGCAAACTGATCGTCGCGGACATTGCGCCGATTGCTTATACGCATACCCAGATGGGGCCGATCGCAGCGATGCGCCGCGTTGACCTGTCGGTTGTGAAGACCCGCGCAGATGCCGCAGCACAGCTGACGGAACTTGAGGCGGGTGTCGACAGGTTCCTGCTGCAATCCCTTGATTTAAAAGAGCACAAATGGAAATTGAATTTGGACGTTCTGGCCGTAGAAATGGCCCAGATCGTCGGCTTTCCAGAGGTTTCGGGGCAGTTTGAAGGCCCTGCCCTGTTCCTGTCGGGGGCCTCGTCCAACTACGTCCTACCAGAATATCGCCCACGGATCAAAGAGCTGTTCCCCGCCGCAAAATTCGCGAAAATACCGGGCGCTGGCCATTGGTTGCATGCGGAAAAGCCGCGCGAATTTGAAGCCGCAGTCAACGCGTTTCTAGCCATGTAACGGCCGATCCCGGCGCCATTCAAAGCGAGTGGTCGGCGACTTAATCAGCTTAAGAATGCTTACGGTCTCCACAGAGGTGGTCCTGGATTCTCAACCTGTTTGCAGCCTCATCAAGATGGATCAGGGTTTCATTTAGGCTGCTAATCTCATTGGTTCAGTTTTGCCGTCATAGGCTGCATCGGGGGTCAATATGCCATGCGGAAAATGGGGGCGTTCGACATTGTAGTATGTCAGCCATTTGCCGATCCCTGCACGCATCTGTGAACCCGTCTCGAAGGCGTTCAGATAGACGCATTCAGACTTCAGCCGCTCAATCATCCGGTTGTCGCGCCAAGCACCTTTGCCGTCTATTACCGGCAGGTGATTTGCAAAATCATCGAGAGTCATGTTGATCTTGATGTCTGCGTCGACCAGCGCGTCGATCCACGCGCCACTGGTAAATTGGCTGCCCTGATCCGTATTGAAAATTTCCGGCTTGCCGTATTTGGCAAGGGCTTCCCTCAAAGCCTCGACGCAAAAGTCGGCATCCATGCTATTGGACAGCCTCCCTGAAAGCACTTTACGACTGCACCAATCCATGATCGCCACGAGATACAGAAAGCCGCGCCGCATAGGGATGTAGGTGATCACCGCGTTGCGCAGCAGATATGGCCAGATTTTGTGTTGCGGGTGTTTTTTGCTGGTGTTTGGTTCTTGATTGATCGGGACCAAACGCATGACACGCATCAAACGCCGGACCCGATTGCGGCCACATTGGCGATTGTTACGCTTCCTGTAACGCGCCATCTGACGCGACCCGTCCGAAGGTGTTTCCAGGTCCGCAGGACGCTTGTCAATTATTTCCATGAAACGCAGGTTATCAGCGCTCACCATTTTTTGCCTCGCGTGCCGAGCAACTGGTGCGAGGCACCGGCCAAAAAATCCCGTTCCACGACAAGCTGGCCTATTTTGGAATGTAGCTTGTCGACGTCAGCCGCGCGTTTCATGTGCCGATCTGCGTCGGATGAACGCCATATTTCTTGGACAACTCAGCCAGTGTCAGCTCCTCACGGATCGCTTCCAGCGCAACCTTGGCCATAAACTCTGGAGAATGGTTCTTTCGCTTCTTCATTGTGAATCGTCACTTTCTTCATGCGATCCACCTTAACGACTGGTCCGAAATTCCGTGACCACCTCGCTTGTTGACGGTGCTGGCAGCGACGTTCTGAACGGCGGCCATAGGGCAGATCGCCCGAGTGGTGGTAATGGCAATGTCAGGCTCAATGGTGGCGCAAGCCGTGATGTCATGACAGGCGGGGCCGGTGCTGACGACTTCATCTTCATTGATGGCGATAGCAGCACAGCCAATAGCAAGCGCGCCGTCATTACCGACTTTGAAACTGGCGGCGGCAGAGCAGGCTTCGAGATCGAACTGCTTAATGTGAACAGTCTCTGCGCAAGTGACTTCTTGCTGTAGAACGGACGACATGGATAAACACGGCTCTTACGGGGCCGTGTTTATGGCCTCATGAATGAAAGTCACCATTGTGAACGACGGGCCGGATCGCCCGACAAAACGGCCTTTGAGCGCACATGCGTGGGAAGCGATTCTCTGCGTCAATCACTTTGAATATGGGTCCGTGCTGCGCATTTTCGGGGATCAAAACTGGACCTGTCACGCTTTCGTGCCGCCCCCGGTGCTCGTTTAAGCCACCTTTCGTTCGAAGGCGACAGGGCTTTTCCAGCCCAGAGCTGAGTGGCGGCGTCGCGGATTGTAGAAGCCGTT
>JAQXBV010000064.1 GCA_029252195.1 Yoonia sp. | reverse complement strand
CTGATTTTAACTTGCGCATGAAAGCACCTTTTCAACATGACCAAGACTGCGAACACAATGTGGGGTGGCCGTTTTGCCGCCGGACCTGATGCCATCATGGAAGCGATTAACGCCTCCATTGGCTTTGACCGTCGTATGGCTGCCCAAGACATTGCAGGGTCTCGCGCACATGCCGCCATGTTGGCTGCCTGTGGTATCATCACTGATAAGGATGCCGAGGCGATTGGGGAAGGCCTGCTCACGGTATTGTCAGAGATTGAAGCAGGGGATTTCCCGTTCTCGACGGCTTTGGAAGATATCCACATGAACGTGGAGGCCCGTCTGAAGGATCTGGTCGGCGAGCCTGCGGGGCGGTTGCATACGGCGCGGTCGCGCAATGATCAGGTCGCTGTCGATTTCCGCCTTTGGGTCCGCGATCAATGTGATGCGGTTGATGGCGCGTTAGAGGCGCTGATGCGCGCGCTGATTGGGCAAGCCGAGGCGGGCGCCGATTGGGTGATGCCCGGATTTACGCATCTTCAAGTCGCACAGCCTGTGACGTGGGGCCATCATATGATGGCTTACGTCGAGATGTTCGCGCGAGACCGCTCGCGGTTTGCCGATGCGCGGGTGCGGATGAATACCTCGCCTTTGGGGGCGGCGGCGCTGGCTGGCACCTCTTTCCCGATTGACCGGCATATGACGGCCAAGGCGCTGGGCTTTGACCGTCCGATGTCCAATAGCTTGGATGCCGTGGCGGACCGCGATTTCGCGCTGGAGTTTCTGGCAAGTGCCAGCATTTGCGCGATGCACCTGTCGCGTTTGGCCGAAGAGCTGGTGATCTGGTCCTCCGCGCAGTTCCGCTTTGTGAAAATGTCGGACAAATGGTCGACCGGATCGAGCATCATGCCGCAAAAGCGCAACCCTGACGCGGCGGAGTTGATTCGCGCCAAAATCGGGCGGATTTTCGGGGCCAATGTGGCCTTGATGACCGTGATGAAGGGGCTGCCGCTCACCTATTCCAAGGACATGCAGGAAGACAAGGAACAGACCTTTGACGCCGCCGATAGCCTGATGCTGGCGCTGGCCGCGATGTCGGGGATGGTGTCGGATATGGCCGCGAATGTGCCCTCGCTTGAGGCGGCGGCCGCGACTGGATTTTCGACCGCGACCGATCTGGCCGATTGGTTGGTGCGCGAATTGGGTCTGCCGTTCCGCGATGCACACCACGTCACCGGCACGCTCGTCGCGATGGCAGAGGCGAAGGGATCGGACCTACCTGACTTGACTTTAGCCGAAATGACCTCAGTTCATGCAGGGATCACGCAGGACGTTTTCGGCGTGCTGGGTGTGCAAAATTCGGTGGCGTCCCGTGTCAGCTTTGGCGGCACGGCACCGGCTCAAGTGCGGCTGCGGATCGCGGAATGGAAAGAGATTTTGGGATGAAAACGCTTCTTGTGATCGGGGTAGTCGGGCTTTTGGCGGCTTGCGGCGCAGAAGGTGACCCGTTGCGCCCCACAGCAAATCTGGGAGACAATATCGGCACCAATGGCGTGTCGCAATCAGTGGCCGTCGGTGCGAGCAATTCGAACGTCAACCTTTCGCTCGGGCTTGGCGGATGATCCGCACGATCTATCTGCTGCTGGCGATTTGGGGCGCAATTCACCCGTTGTACTACTTTTTGCAGTGGTTCGGGGCCGAGGGCTTTGATCTGGGCAAGATGGTGGAGGCATGGCACGCCAATGCGGCTTCGTCTGGTCTTGTTTGGGACCTGACGATTGCGGCGATTGCGCTGACGGTGTTCATCGTTGCCGAGACAGTCGCCCGCAAAAACTGGATCGGGTTGATAGCGATTCCTGCGACCTTCGGGATCGGGGTCAGTTGCGGTTTGCCACTTTATCTTTATTTGCGCAGTAGGACCGCGCAATAGGCCGATTTGCGCGCAATCAGGGTTGGGCTTTGTGCCCAATCTGATATGACCGCTTCAGATATTGTTTATGAGGGCAACGCCTTGGATCATTTTCTGTACCGCGACGGTCACTTGTTTGCCGAGGACGTGCCCGTGGCCGAGATTGCCGCCGCTGTTGGCACCCCGTTTTATGTGTATTCCACAGCGACCCTGACGCGGCATTTCACTTTGTTTGACGAGGCCTTGGAGGGCATGCCGCATCTGGTGTGTTTTGCGATGAAGTCGCTCTCTAATCAGGCGGTGCTCAAGACGCTTGCTGCGGCAGGCGCGGGCATGGATGTTGTCTCGGGCGGCGAGTATTTCCGTGCGAAAGCGGCGGGTGTTGCGGGCGACAAGATTGTGTTTTCCGGTGTTGGCAAGTCGGCTGACGAGATGCGCATGGCACTGACCGGCGGTATCCGCCAGTTCAACGTCGAAAGCGAACCCGAGATGGAAATGCTCTCTGCGGTCGCGGTTGAGCTGGGTGTTACGGCCCCGATCACGATCCGCGTGAACCCTGACGTCGATGCCAAGACCCACGCCAAAATCGCGACCGGCAAATCCGAGAATAAGTTCGGGATTCCGATCAGTCGGGCTCGCGCCGTCTACAAGATGGCCGCTGCTTTGCCGAACCTGAAGATCGTCGGCATTGACGTGCATATCGGCAGCCAATTGACGGATCTGGCCCCCTTCGAGGCGGCCTATCTGAAGGTGGCCGATCTGGTGGAAACGCTGCGCACGGACGGCCATGAGATCGTGCGGCTCGATTTGGGCGGTGGTCTGGGCATCCCCTATACGCGCTCGAATGCGGTACCGCCGCTGCCGGTGGATTACGGCAAAATGATTAAGCGCACGCTGGGCCATCTGGGCTGTGAGATCGAGATCGAACCGGGGCGGCTGATTTCGGGCAATGCGGGTCTGATGGTGTCGAAGGTTATTTACGTCAAAGAGGGCGAAGACCGTCAATTCCTCATCATTGACGGGGCAATGAACGATCTGATCCGCCCTGCGATGTATGATGCGCACCACGATATTGTGCCTGTGGTCGAGCCAGCCGTGGGTCATGAGCCCGCAAAATATGACATTGTTGGTCCTGTTTGCGAAAGCGGTGATACCTTTGCCAAGGGACGCGACTTGCCTCAATTGGCTGCGGGCGATCTGGTCGCGTTCCGCTCTGCGGGGGCTTACGGCGCGGTGATGAGTTCGGAATATAACTCGCGCCCGTTGATCCCGGAGGTTCTGGTCAATGGCGATCAATTTGCAGTTATCCGTGCACGCCCTACCTATGAAGAGATGATCGCACGCGATACGATGCCTGAGTGGCTGTAACATCATAGCATAGGGAGAGGCCTTCTGACGACCCCGACCGACCAGCTTCGCCATTTGAAATGGCCTGTGCGCGCCACCCACATCGGGATGTTGGCGGAAGCTATTTTGCGTGCCTTCTGGCTGCTTGTGACGGTTATTTTTGTGGTCGTCGCCCCCTTGATGTTCGGCTGGCAAGACTGGCTCCCGCTTGAGGCGTTCTGGACATATGTGGTCGTCTCTGGGCTTGCGCTATTGACGACGCTGCTTTGGGGCCTGCGCGGGTTCAAGCTGCCAACTCGCGCGCAGGCTTTGGCCCGCGTCGATGCGGCCATGCCCGGTCGTCCGATTGCCGCGATGGCGGATGCGCAAGCGATTGGCCGCGGTGATCCTGCGTCAGAGGCGGTCTGGAGGGCCCATATCGCCCGCATGGAGGCCCGCAGCCGTGATGCGAAACCGGTTGAACCTGATCTGCGGATCGCGGATCGCGACCCTTACGGGCTGCGGTTCATGGCGCTGTTGTTCTTTGTGACGGCGCTGCTGTTCGGGTCGATCTGGCGCGTGGGCACGGTGGGCGTTGCGATGTCTGGCACGCAAAACCTTGCGACCGGCCCTGTGTGGGAAGGCTGGATCGAACCGCCTGCCTATACCGGCAAACCCGCGCTTTATCTCAACGACATTCCGGCTGGAAAGCTGTCGGTCCCTGCTGGCTCCAAGGTGACGTTGCGCCTTTATGGCGAGGTCGGTGCCTTGACCGTCGCCGAGACTGTGTCTGGGCGCACGGAGAATTTGGGCGCGGCATCCGCGGCGCAGCAAAGCTTTATTGCGGCCTCCTCAGGTCGGTTGGCGATTGACGGCGAAAACGGGGCCGCTTGGGATCTGATCGTGATCGAGGATATGCCCCCATATGTTGACCTGACGGATCCGATCGAGGCCGATGCAGAGGGGGAGTTGTCACAGCCCTTTATAGCGCAAGACGACTATGGCGTTGAAAGCGGCACCGCAACGATTGCGCTTGATCTGGCGGCTGTGGATCGTAGGCATGGCCTCGCGGTTGATCCTGATCCGATCGCGCCGCTGGTTTTGGATTTGCCGATGCCGTTCAATGGGGACCGCGCGGATTTCGAGGCTTTCTTGGTCGAAAACCTGTCGCAGCATCCGCTGGCTAACTTGCCTGTCACCTTAAGTTTGCAGGTCGTGGACGCTGCTGGGCAAACGGGCGAGAGCACGCCGGAGCCGCTCGTCTTGCCCGGCCGTCGGTTCTTTCAGCCTTTTGCCAAGGCCGTTATCGAGCAGCGCCGCGACATCATGTGGTCACGCGCCAACGCCCCGCGCGCCGCGCAGATTATGCGGGCGATTTCGCACCGCCCTGAGGGGTTCTTCTCCAACGAGGTCACTTACCTGCGGATGCGGGCGATTATTCGCAGGCTTGAAAGCTTTGAGGCCGCCGCTGATGGCTTGTCGCAGGTTGGTCAGGCCGAGATTGTACAGGCGCTATGGGATTTGGCGATCCAGTTGGAAGACGGCACGCTGGCGGATGCCCGCGAGCGCCTCCGCCGCGCTCAAGAGCGCCTGGCCGAGGCGATGCGCGATGGCGCAACAGAGGCCGAGATCGCCGAGTTGATGCAAGAACTCCGCGAAGCGACGAATGATTACATGCAGATGCTCGCCGACCAGATGGAGCCCTCGGACGGCACCGATCAGGCGGATAACTCGCAAAACACCCAAGAAATCGGGCAAGACGAAATTCAGGCCTTGATGGACCGTATCCAAGAGTTGATGGAAGAGGGCCGTATGGCCGAGGCCGCCGAATTGATGGCTCAGCTGAATGCGCTGATGGAAAACTTGCGAATCACACAAGGTGAAGGCGGTGAAGGCGGCCCGCGCACGCCGGGTCAGCAGTCGATGCAGGATTTGGCCGACACTTTGCAGGACCAAGAGACATTATCCGATGATGCCTTCCGCGAGTTACAGGACCGCGCCACTGGCCAGTCGGGGCAAGATCAAGGCAGCGATCCCACAGGTAACCAAGAGGGCGGCGATCAGCAGGGTCAGCAGGGACAAGACGGACAACAACCTAATCAGGGCGGCCAGCAAGGGCAAGGCGAAGGCGTTGGGGATGACAACACATCAGGCCAGCAAGGTGATGGTGGCTCTGGCGGCGAGGGGACACTAGCCGAGCGCCAGCAAGCCCTGCGCGATGAGCTACAACGCCAGCGCAATGGTTTGCCCGCCTTGGATGGCGAAGCGGGTGAGGCTGCTGGGCAAGCGCTTGAGCGGGCCGAAGGGGCCATGCGTGGCGCCGAGCAGGCCCTGCGTGAGGGCGATCTGGCCGAGGCCATCGACCGTCAGGCCGAAGCGATGGACGCCTTGCGCGGCGGGATGCGCGCGCTCAACGAGGCCTTGGCGCAGAACCAGTCTCAGGAGCCAGGCCAAGGCGCCGAGGCGGGCGATGCTTTCGGGCGCGCCGAGCCGACACGCCGCGATCCTTTGGGCCGCCAGTTGGGGAATACAGGCCAATTCGGCACGGATGACAGCCTACTACAAGGCGAAGACATCTATCGCCGCGCCGAAGAGCTTTTGGGTGAGATACGTCGCAGATCCGCTGAACAGACCCGTCCAGAGATCGAGCGCAACTATTTGCGCCGCCTGCTCGACCAGTTCTAAGCGCGCCGCTTATTCTGTCACTGGTGCCAGATCTGGCGCATCGGTCTCGACTGTGGGAGCAGGTGCATCCGGCGCTGGTGTCTCGGCTGACTGAGACTTGTTCATCGTCTCAAGCATATTGCGCATTTTGGCGTCTAGCCAAAGCCGCCCGTTATCAACCATCTCTGTATAGGCCACGAAGGGCGCTTCAAGCGCCGGAACAGATGTGCGAATTTGCGGCGCAAAAATATAGGCAGCGGCCAAAATTGCGAGCAAAAAGAGCGCTCCGAAAAATCCTGCACGAAATCCGAGCCTCTGCGCGGCAGCTGTTTCTGGATAGTCGGACTGATACGTCTTTCGCTCCGATTCGGCACGCAGGCTTGAGTTGATTTCCTCGATGTCTGGCAACAACCCGCTCCGCGAACCGGCGGCAGGCGAGACCGTCGGCACATGCGGGATTGGTTCACCCTTCAAACGCGCCATCCGGTCTTGCGCTTCGGCTGTGCGCTGATCGGGGGCGGCATTTGCGCTATCAAGCCCAAGATCCGGCTGGTTCTGCAATTCCGCCTCGGCCTCTGCGCGCCGGACTGCGGCCTCGCGGGCGGCCTCTTCTCGCAGGATATCGGCAATGGCTGGGGCTAGTTCTTGGCGTTTTGGTGCGACTTTTGGCGCAATTTCCTGCTTTGCAGCATAAACTTCGGCGCCCCACTCTTCTTCGTTCTCGTCGATTTCATCACTTTCACCGCTCGGCGGCACGGCAGCGTCGGCGAATGCGTCTTCGATGTCAGAGTCACCACGGCTTTCAAACCATGTATGTGCACAGTTCGAGCACTGCACATCGCGGCCGTCTTCGGGGATGACGTCATCCGCCACCTCGTATTGTGCCCCACAGTTTGGACAAATCAGCCGCATTATTTTTCCTTCGAACTTGTCGACACGTACCTAAACGCTGGATCATTTATTAATATTTACCAAACGGTAGGAGAAAGGCCAAGGAAATGCGATTGTTTACTTTGTCGAAACATTGAAACCTGTTGCAGATTTGGGCAGAACAGGCCCAATAGCCCAAAGGATAAACATCGTGATTGATCTCGACAATGTGGCCTATAGTTATGGCGGCGCCGAACTTTTCAGCCAAGTGAAGCTCAATCTGGCGGCAGGATCGTTTCATTTCCTGACCGGACCGTCGGGCGCGGGCAAAACAACGCTCCTTAAACTCTGCTATGGCGAGTTGCAGGCGACGGGCGGTCAGGTCCGCTTATTTGGCGAAGATGCAGCGACGATGGATCGCGATGCGGTGGCCATGGCCCGCAGGCGGATTGGCGTTGTGCACCAAGACTGTCAGTTTCTCGACCATCTGCCGCTGACCGAGAACATAGCGCTGCCTTTGACTGTTTCAGGGCGCGAGGCTGAGGCCGAGGCGAATTTGGATGACCTGATGGGGTGGGTCGGTTTGCGTGCACAGGCCAGACAGTTGCCGCCCCAGCTTTCAGGTGGTGAGCGCCAGAGGGCCGCGTTGGCCCGCGCGGTCATCATGTCGCCCGATGTTATTATCGCCGACGAACCAACGGGGAACGTCGATTGGGAGATGTCGCAGCGGCTGCTCAAGCTGCTGATTGAGTTAAATAAAATGGGCAAGACTGTTTTAATCGCGACACATGATATGAACTTGATCCGCGCCGCTAAATCGCAAGTCACGACCCGCGTTTTGCGTCTCAAAGATCGCAGGCTTATGCAGGCAGGGGTCGAGCTATGAAGATATATTTCGCCCGTTTTATCGAATTGGTCGGCGGTGATCCGCAGGCGGATCGGGCCGTGCCACCCACGGGGTTCACGGCGCGTCTGACCCTTTTCACCGCTGGTGCGATGGCGTTTCTGGCGGTCTTTGCTTTGGCCTTATCTTTGGCCACAGGCAGGCTCGCAGATCGTTGGGCCTCCGAGTTGGCGCGGACATCGACGTTGCGTATTTCTGCGCCCGACGATCAGGTCGACGCGCAAGTCCGCGCGGCCTTGCAGGTGCTTGAAACCACCCCTGGCGTTGCTGCTGCGCGGGCCCTGACCCCTGACGAGCAACGCGCCTTGCTTGCACCTTGGTTCGGCCCTGATTTGCCGGTCGAAGATTTGCCGATCCCGCAATTGGTCGAAATTATCGAAGATGCCGATGGCTATGATCCGACAGGCTTACGCGCGCGCCTGCAAGCGGAGGTGCCGGGTGCGGTTCTTGATGATCACACGCGTTGGCGCGAGCCGATGATTGCCGCAGCGGGCCGGTTGCGCTCGCTGGGTTGGATCGCGTTGATCCTGATCGCGGCCTCGACGGCTGCTATGATTACTCTGGCCGCACAAGCTGCCCTTGCAGCGAATGCGCAGGTCATTCGCGTCATGCGCCTTGTGGGGGCCCGCGATATTTATATCGCCCGTGCTTTTGTCCGTCGCTTCACATTGCGTGCCCTTGCCGGTGCTGCCATCGGTACAACGACGGGCCTGTTTGCGGTCTGGCTTTTGCCGTCTGCCGATGTTGCGGGTGGCTTTCTGACCGGGCTCGGGTATCAAGGGCTACATTGGTTTCTACCGCTGTTTATTCCGCCGCTGGCTGCGCTGGTCGCCTTTTTCGCAACCCGCGCCGCAGCACTTCGCACCCTGAGAGAGCAATCATGAGCTATTCGCTGCAACTTATCCGGTCGGTCCTGTTCAACATTCAAATGTATGTTGCCATGTTTGTGGTGGGGGTGGTTTGGGGGCCTTGGGCGATTGCCTCGCAGCGGGGCGCGATCGCGGGTTGTCATGCCTATTGCCGCTGGGTCGCGTTTTCGGCCAAATGGATGATCGGCCTACAGTTTGAGGTGCGTGGCACGCCACCAACAGGCGAGGTCATGATCGCGGCCAAGCATCAGTCTTTCCTCGATGTTTTGATGATTTACGGTGCGATCCCGCGTGGAAAATTCATTATGAAAGATATTTTGAAGTATGCGCCGATCTTGGGCCAATTCGGCCTGCGGATCGGCTGCATCCCTGTCAAACGCGGGAAACGCGGCGCAGCGATCAAAAAGATGCTGGCCGATGTTAAGTCGGGCAAGGCGAAAGCCGGACAGTTGATCATCTACGCGCAAGGCACCCGTATAGCACCCGGGGTGAAGGCGCCTTATAAAATCGGGGTCGGGGCGCTCTATAAAGAGACAGGTCAGCCTTGTGTGCCCGTCGCCACCAATGCGGGGGTCTTCTGGCCCAAGCGTGGATTCTACCGCAAACCGGGGGTCGCGATTGTTGCGTTTCTACCGCCGATCGCACCGGGAATGGCGGTGCTAGCTTTCATGGCAAAGCTGGAGGCCGACATCGAGGGCTGCTCTGATGCGCTATTGGTCGAAGCAGGGTTTCATGGCTAAAGTCGCGGATATCGCGGCGCTTGAGGCGCTTTATGGCGCGCCTGCAAAGGCGTCGATCCTCAAGGTATTGTCCCATGTCAGCCCGCTTCATGCTAAATGGATTGCGGCCTCGCGCTTATGTATTCTGGCCACGATAGGGCCTGATGGGACCGATGCCAGCCCGCGTGGAGATGATGGGCCTGTGGTGCGACTGGCCGACCCAAAGACCCTGTTGATCCCCGATTGGCGCGGCAATAATCGGATGGACAGCCTGCGCAATATTGTGGCCGATGGACGTGCCAGTTTGATATTTGTCGTTCAGGGCTCTAACAATTGTGTGCGAATTAATGGATCGGCAGAGGTCCGTCTCGACGCTGACTTGCTTGATCAGTTCGACGACAAGGGCCGCAAGCCGCGCTCTGTGATAATGGTGCATGTGATGGAAGTCTATAGCCAATGTGCCCGCGCGCTCATGCGGGCAGGCACATGGAACGGCGAAAACCATGCGATAGGTTTGCCGACAGTAGGCGATTTCCTCAACGAAGCTGAAGCAGGCTTTGACGGCACCAGCTATGACGCCGCTTGGGCCGACCGCGCCGCTACAACGATGTGGTAGCCAGCCTTAAGCGGCCAGCCCCTTTGACCCCAAAGCCAGATATTTTGTGCGCCGCGCCTTGCGGATCGCGTCGGGCTTTTTGCTGTCCATCTCAACGAGCAGTTTGGTAAGGGCGTCGCCAACGGATTTAATGGCGGAGGCTTTGTCGCGGTGCGCGCCGCCGCGCGGTTCTGGGATAACGACGTCACAGACGCCAAGTTCCTTGAGGTTTTGTGCGGTCAGGCGCAGGGCTTCTGCGGCTTCGCGCATTTTGCCGCCGTCTTTCCACAGGATCGACGCGCAGCCCTCGGGGCTGATCACGGAATAGATCGAGTGTTCCAGCATCACAACGCGGTTCGCGGTCGCAAAAGCCACAGCGCCACCAGAGCCGCCTTCGCCGATGACCACAGAAATCAGCGGCACGCTCAGATCGAGGCATTTCTCGGTGGACCGCGCAATTGCCTCTGACTGGCCGCGCTCTTCTGCACCCTTACCCGGATAGGCGCCGGGGGTGTCAACGAGGGTGATCACGGGCAACCCGAAACGGTTGGCGAGGTCCATCAGCCGGATCGCCTTGCGGTAGCCCTCGGGGCGGGCCATGCCAAAGTTACGCTCGATGCGGGATTTGGTATCGTTACCTTTTTCGTGGCCGATCACCATGACGGGCCGCCCGTAGAGCCGTGCAATCCCGCCCATCACAGCGTGATCGTCGGCAAAGTTCCGGTCGCCAGCCAGCGGCGTGTATTCGGTGAAGAGCGCCTCGATATAGTCGATGCAATGCGGGCGGTCAGGGTGGCGGGCCACCTGACATTTGCGCCAAGGCGTCAGATCTTTATAAAGCTTGTCGAGCAAATCCTGGGCTTTTTTGTCGAGAGCGGCGGCTTCTTTCTCGATGTCCATATCTTCGTTGTCGCGGCCCATGGCGCGAAGTTCTTCGGCCTTGCCTTCGATTTCGGCAAGCGGTTTTTCAAACTCGAGATATTGGATCATTGGGCGCCTCTTATTCTGTTCCCGTAGATATAATGGGCGCAAGGCCGCGACGCAACGTCATAAGGGACGCGCGGCGCGGCGGTGTCTTTTTGAGTATTTTAGAAAAGCGAAACGGATCAGCCTGCGATCAATTCCGACTGTTTCACGATGACCTCGGCCTGTTTGATCGAGGCGATATCGACAAGGCGCCCCTTATAGACGGTGGCCCCTTCGCCCTTTGCCGTGGCTTCTGCCATGGCGGCAAGGATTTCGCGCGCCTCTGCGACGGCCTCTGCGGAGGGGGTGAAGACGTCGTTGGCCAGCGCGATTTGTTTGGGGTGGATCGCCCATTTGCCGACCATGCCAAGGGTGGCAGAGCGCCGTGCCTGCGCGCGGTAGCCCTCGTCGTCGGAGAAGTCGCCGAAGGGGCCATCAACGGGCAGGATGCCGTGGGTGCGGCAGGCGGCGACGATGGCCGTTTGTGCCCAGTGCCACGGGTCGGAGTAGTGCCGTGTCTCGCCGTGCAGCATGTAATAGTTGTCTTGTGTGCCGCCGATGCCCGTTGTTTGCATGCCCATGGAGGCCGCAAAGTCAGCGGCACCCAGCGACATAGCGACCATGCGCGGGGAGGCCGCTGCAATCTCGTTGACGTTCACGAGGCCAGCGGCGGATTCGATGATGACCTCGAAGTTGATGCGTCTGGTGCGCCCCTTGGCCCGTTCAATCGCAGTCACCAGCGCGTCAACGGCGTAGATGTCGGCCGCATTGCCCACCTTGGGGATCATGATCTGGTCGAGGCGGTCGCCGGCTTGCTCCAAGAGGTCCACCACGTCGCGATACCAATAGGGCGTGTCGAGCGAGTTGATCCGCACGGAAAGGGTTTTGGTGTTCCAATCAACGGTATTGATCGCCTCGATCACATTGGCGCGGGCGATGTCCTTGTCGGAGGGCGATACGCTGTCTTCGAGATCAAGGTTGATCACGTCTGCCTCGCTGGCCGCCATTTTCGCGAAGAGCTTCACGTTCGAGCCAGGGCCAAAGAGTTGGCAGCGGTTCGGACGGGCGGGGGGCGTGGGTTGCAGACGGAATGACATTGTGGCGCACCTTTATTTCGATTTTATCGCAGCAAGAGTTAGATTGTTGCGCGCTGGATCGCAAGGATCATTTCGCAGGTGCAGCATTTTGGCATCGCAGGCGTAGGCCCGCGACGCCAGAAGGCTTAGATTCCAGCGGCGACAATCGCCTTGGCGAGGATCGGCACGGTTTTCTGGTTCAGGCCCGCGATGTTCATGCGGCTGTCGCTCACCATATAGATGCCGTGATCGGCGCGGAGTTTTTCAACCATCTCGGGGGTAGTCCCAAGCTGGCTGAACATGCCGCGGTGATCAGCGAGGAAATCGAAGCGGTCAGAGTTGGTCAGACGGCGCAGCTCGTCGGCGAGTTGCTTGCGCAGGCCCAGCATGGTGTTGCGGGTTTCTTCAAGCTCGGCTTCCCAATCGGCGCGCAGTTCTGGATTGTTCAGGATTGTGGTCACAACCCGTGCGCCGTGGTCTGGCGGGAAGGAATAGTTCTGGCGGTTCAGGAAATTGAGGTTTTGTTGAACGATGGGTTGCTGCGCTGCGCCCTTGCCGATGGCCATCAAGATGCCCGTGCGCTCGCGGTAAATCCCGAAGTTTTTCGAGCAAGAGCCTGCAATGATCACGGTATCAAACGCGGCAGTGATTTTGCGGGTCGCCGCGGCGTCTTCGGCAAGCCCGTCGCCAAAGCCTTGGTAGGCGATGTCGATGAATGGCATTGCCGACTTTTCTTGCATGAGTTTGATCACGCCGTCCCACTGCGGCAGCGTCAGGTTCGCGCCGGTCGGGTTGTGGCAGCAGCCGTGGAGAAGCACGATGTCACCGGGCAGCATCGCGCCGAGGTCAGTCAGCATGCCAACGTAATCGACGTTGCGGGTTTCCTTGTCGAAATAGCGGTAGGTTTTCGACTTCATCCCCAGATATTTGATGATCGACGGGTGGTTCGGCCACGTTGGGTCCGACAACCAAACGGTTGCATCGGGGGCCGCAAGTTTGATCAATTCAAGCGCTTGGCGGATCGCGCCGGTCCCGCCGGGGGTGGCCACGGCGGCAATGCGGTCGCGTGGGATCGTGTCGCCCAAAATCAGACCGATCATGGCGTCTGAAAACGCAGGATCGCCCGCAAGGCCAACATAGGCCTTGGTGGTTTGCTCGGCTTGCAGGATCTTTTCGGCGGCTTTCACGGCGCGCATGACAGGCGTGTTGCCGGTTGCGTCCTTGTAGACGCCGACACCAAGATCGACCTTCGTGTCGCGCGGATCTTCGCGGTAAGCGGCCATAAGGGCCAGAATTTTATCGGCGGGTTGGGCTTTGAGGTTTTGCAGCATTATGCGGCTCCGGTTGCGATTGGAAGGTCGGCGTACATGCCCCATTCGGACCATGAGCCGTCGTAAAGAGAGTGGTCGGTTTTGCCGATCCGTTCGAGTGCGAGGCAAAGGATGGCTGCCGTAACGCCAGAGCCGCAGGAGGTGATGACGGGCTTGGACAGGTCAGCACCAGCGGCGTCCATCAGAGCCTTTATCTCGGCTTTGGTCTTCATCGTGCCGTTAGCGTTGATCAGGTCACCGAAGAACACGTTGCGCGATGACGGGATGTGCCCCGAGCGCAGGCCTTCGCGCGGCTCTGGCGCTTCGCCCTTAAAACGCGCAGCGCCACGGGCATCGAGGATCGTGTGATCGCCAAGCTTGGCGGCGCGGGCGACCTGTGTCACGTCGCGCACCATCTGATTTTGGCGGCTGACGGTCATGTGGCGGTCGCGCACAATGGGGGGCATGTCGGACAGCGCGTGGCCCTGGGCCTTCCACTTTGGCAAACCACCGTCGAGGACGGCGATATCCATCTTGCCCATGAGCCGGAAAAGCCACCAGACACGCGCGGCCGAAAACAGCCCCGCACCGTCATAGACAACTACTTGATGCCCATCACCGATGCCCATGGCCCGCATCCGAGACATGAATTTCTCGACGGGGGGGGCCATATGCGGCAGCTCGGAGCGGTGATCCGAAATATCGTCGATATCAAAGAACCGCGCGCCCGGAATATGTTCGGCCAAATATTCGGCAGCAGGGTTTCTGTTTTCGGCAGGCATATACCAAGAGGCGTCGACGATCCGCAGGTCGGGGTCTTTGATATGGGCAGCCAGCCATTCGGTGCTGACCAGTGTTTTGGGGTCATCGGGGGTGGCGTTTGGCATGGCTGCCTCCAGTCTTCGTAAAAGTTAGGCTTTGACTATCCCGTGCGGCCCTATCTGACAAGGCGAAGAACGTAAAACGGGCGCCCCGTGAGGGACGCCCGCCTGACGTAAATGCGATGCAGGCCGATTAGGCCATTTTGCTTTTTACGAGGGCCGCGACCGCTGTCAGGATTGCGCCGCCGCCGCCACCACCGATGAGCGACATCACGAGGCTGGCCGCATCGCCACCAGACAGCATGCCCAAAATCTGGCCGCCACCAAGGCCGCCCAAGAGGCCGGCGATCGTGTTGCCGACCGTGCCGAGCGAGATGTTTTCTTTTGCTTTGCCGATTGCGTTGCCGCCGACGGCACCTGCGACGAGTTGTACAATAATTGCTTCCATTGTCCCCAAATCCCTTTGTGTTGTGACGAGCCGTGATTTACGCGCCAGTAACGCGACCCTCGCTGATGGTTAACTACAGTCTAGCAGAGGGACAATATGTCGCAATATGGGGCTTTTGCAGGGGGTTTTCCCCTTAAATTCAGTCGCCGTGGCGCAAGAGTCGCTGCTTTTGGCGACCCCAGTCACGCTCGGCCTCTGTCGCCCGTTTGTCGTGATTTTTCTTGCCCTTAGCGATGGCAATCTTGAGCTTCACAAGGCCTTTGTCGTTGAAATACATGACCAAAGGGACGATGGTCATGCCCTCGCGTTTGGTCGCATTCCACAGGCGGGCCAGTTCTTTGCGCTTGCACAGCAGCTTCTTTTTGCGGCGCTCTTCATGGCCGAACATCGCCCGATCATAGGGGGCGATATAGGCGTTGGTCAGCCATAGCTCCCCGTCATCCACCGAGGCATAGCTTTCGGCGATGTTCGATTGACCGTTGCGCAAGGATTTGACCTCAGAGCCATGCAGGATGATGCCAACTTCCATATCTTCCTCGATCGCATAATCGTAGCGCGCGCGCCGATTTTCCGATAGGACCTTATAGTTCTTGTTTTGCGGTGTCTTAGCCATGATCCTTATCAGATAGGCCAAGGGGCTGGCTTGCACAAGGGAGCGGGCGCTCTGGTATCACCTGCGGGGATTGCTATGGTGTCCGAAAGTCACTGCGCGGGGCATAAAATGTTTATTCAAATCGCAATCGGCAGTTGCCTATTGTTGTTGTCGATCCTGATTGCAGGGGTCAGCTTTTGGGTCATGGAGTGGGCCTTCGTCCGCCAGCGCGTCTGGCTGGCCCGCACACCGCATCGCCCGAAACTGATTCTGGTGCTTTGTATCGCCGCCGTCTGGATCTTGGCGCAGGTCACGGCGGGGGTCTGGATATGGGCCTTTGCCTTTGTCGAGCTGGGTGTTTTCGATACTTTGGAACTGGCGGTCTATTTCTCGCTGGTGTCATTCACGACCCTTGGGTTTGGCGATGTGCTGCTGCCTGTCGAATGGCGGCTGCTGGCAGGTATGGCTGCGGCAAATGGTTTGCTGAGCTTTGGCCTTGTGACGGCTATCTTGGTCGATGCCCTGCGCCAGATGCGCAACCATCAACTCAGCAGTCTGGAGGCGGGCTCGTCTTGACCTTTCCTGTGCTGGATAACGCGCGCGCAAGGCGCATTTTCTGCGCCGTCATGGTTTGCTAGAGGCCCCGAGTGGCGCGGGCAAGGGCCCCGATCTTGCCGCAGTGATTGCTGATCTGGGCTTTGTGCAACTGGATAGTGTCAATACATTCGCCCGCGCGCATGACTTGATCCTGTGGTCGCGCCGCCAACAATATCGGCCTGCGGCCCTTGGCCATGCGCTCGCCCGTGACCGCCATGTGTTCGAGCATTGGACGCATGATGCGGCGGCGATTGATATGGCCCTTTTTCCGCATTGGCGGCACAAATTCGCCCGCGACGGGGCGCGGTTGGAAAGAATGGCGACGCGATGATTTCACTCAAAAGATTGATGATGTCCTGCGCCATGTGACCGATCACGGGTGCTGCTCGTCAGGTGACGTCGGCAAGGACGAGAGTCGCGGGTCTGGCGGTTGGTGGGACTGGCATCCGTCCAAGACCGCGCTGGAATACTTGTGGCGCTCTGGGCGGTTGTCGGTCGTGCGCCGAGACGGGTTCAGGAAGGTTTACGACCTGACCGAACAGGTCATTCCCGCCAAAGGCCTGAACGCGCGGGTTGATGAGGCGGAGACGCTGGACTGGTCCTGTGGCGCCGCGCTCGACAAGCTGGGGTTCGCGACCAGTACCGAGATTTCCGCTTTTTGGGATCTGGCAACCAAGGCGGAGGCAAAAGACTGGCCGGTGTCGGCTTTGGCTGACGGTCGTGTGGTCGAGGTGGATGTGGCGGGCGCTGACGGCAGCATCAAGCGGGTGCTGGCGCGGCCTGATCTGCTGGACGACGTGCCGCCTGCGCCGCAAAACCGCCTGCGGATTTTGTCGCCTTTCGATCCGGCATTGCGGGATCGCAAGCGGGCCCAGTGGCTTTTGGGCTACCACTACCGCATCGAAATTTTCGTGCCTGCCCCGAAACGGCACTACGGCTATTATGTCTTTCCGGTCATGGACGGTGATCAGATGATCGGGCGCATTGATATGAAACGGAATGGCGAAGTTTTGGATGTCACCGCGTTCTGGCCCGAAGCGGGCGTGCAAATGGGCGCCGCACGGCTGGCGCGGCTTGATGCCGAACTTAAGCGCGCTGCAAAGTTCGGGGGCTGTGCGGCGATCCGTTTTGCCGATGACTGGCTACGAAATTCCGACTGAAGAATATTATTGAACGTCGTTCAAGATATGCTATACCTTACCTGACACTGTTGAGGAGTTGGTAATGTATTATGTGGCTGAGACGCGGGCGCTGGTGCGGATGGGGTTATTCACTCTGACCAAGCGCAAGAGATTGAACGTCGCGCGCGGGCGGCAATGGTGGCGCTTGTTATCAATAGTTTGCTGATTGGCGGGATTATTGCTGCGGCTTTGGGGCTAGTGTTTTGGCTGGCTGATCCGATGAGTGTGGCCGTGGTCGGCGGACTTTCTGCGATCCTCGGCGTTGCGATTTTGCACAAAGGGTCCGACCTTTACCGCATGTTCGGCAATGCGGCCGCCTTGATTGGCGCGGGGATGCTGACCTCGGGGGCGGGGCTGG
Source organism: Yoonia sp. (assembly GCA_029252195.1). Classification (GTDB taxonomy): domain Bacteria; phylum Pseudomonadota; class Alphaproteobacteria; order Rhodobacterales; family Rhodobacteraceae; genus Yoonia. The sequence continues at coordinate 241 of JAQXBV010000064.1, read as the reverse complement.
AGCTTGCGGATAAATATCCGCAGATTGCCACGGCGGCGATGTTGGTGATTGGCGCTGCTTTGGCGGGAATGGCCTTGTTCGGCATGCTCAAAGGTGGTGCGAAACTGCGGTTTGCAAGTGGAGCGATCCTGTTGATGGGGCTGGCGTTACATGGGGCCGGCCTTGCTTTTGGCGTGGACCACGGCGACTTGAGCGCGCTGCCCGTGCCGCTGTTGCATCTCTATTGTGCAGTGCTTTTGAT
>JAQXBV010000063.1 GCA_029252195.1 Yoonia sp. | reverse complement strand
TCTTCAAACATAGAAGCGCTCCTTTCGGTGATATTGATGTGATTGATGCAAAGCAGGAGGCAAACGTGCCGCTAAATCGAAGCTGCTTTACTATGGATAGTTATACCACATAACGTCTCAAAAGTACACAAATATGTTATACTATAACACCCAAGTACCAATCAATAAAAAGTGGAAGCCATCCACTTCAAAGTGTCACCCCACTCCTCAATAACACAACAGATGACACAACACATGACACAACATAACCTTTGACCCACAATCTAGATCCATAGGATCAATAACGATTAACTTATTGTATTTTATTGATAAATTAACAATTATAGGAGTATAATGACTGAATATAAATCAGATCATAGGGAGTTCAGGTCTCCCCCACGCCACCAACCTCCCCCTAAATCTCCGAGATACCATAACTGTGCGAATGCGAACTATTGCTCGGCTCAGCGCCAGATACTAAATGTGGTCATAAATTAGCAGCACCATCTCGATTATCGCCCATTAAGGCCGATAATCTGATGAGGTGAGCCACATAGCTTCTCTGTTTCTTATTGGACCGCTCGAACACTAGGTCCATTCAGCAGCGCCTTTATGTCTGATTGCTGATAAACTTTACCATAGTCTGAGCTCCCCCCATTTGTTGGACCGGTTCTGGCGTGTTTTAAGCTACGCTTTGCACCGGCTGATCGGGGTTGGTTGTTTCCATTCCCTGCCAATGGACCACAGCAGGTGGCTTGCCGCGCAGTGTCACCCGATAACCGGCGCTTGCCAGCTTCAAGGATCTCCTTCGACCCGCTTTGGTAAAGGCTCTCAGCAATACCCTCGCGACGGCACAGAATGGCAATGCTCTCCTTGCCACGCAGGCCCGCCAATACAATGCGGATCTTCTCCTCAGCGGAACAGGTCTTGCGACGGATGTTGTTACCCACCTATCCGGCAGCGTCTTTCGAGACCTTGGGCTTCTTCGGCATCTTGATCCAATGATCGATAAGATGAACCGGAAAACCGCCCCTATTCAAATTCTCAAATCTTTCTAACGGGTGCTGACGTCAGACACTTTGGCACCAAATAGAGAATGACAGCACCGACAGCTTTAGAGACTTACCGCCCCTGTCTGCTCGCGGCGGCCGCGCACCCAATTCAGCGTGAGCACGGCCAGCAAGACGGCGACGCCAATGGCTTCGTAGATCACATCCGGCCAGAAAACCGCGATCACACCCGGCACGATCAAGAGCCGTTGCCACAGTGCAATCGGCGCGAACAGGTAGCCCTCCAAACAGGCCGCAAAGGCGGTCAATGCGACAATCGCCAAAAATCCGCTCCAGAGCACCAGCGGGATCGGACCGCCGAGAATGATGCTTTGGTTGAACACCATGAACAGCGGGATGAGATAGAGCCCCTTTGCGAACTTCCATGACTGAAAGCTGGTCTCCATCGGCTTGGACCCTGCAATCGCGGCCCCTGCAAATGCGGCGAGCGCCACGGGGGGCGTCACGTTACTGTCTTGACTGTACCAGAAAACAACGAGGTGGGCGATCAGGATCGGCACGCCAAATTCGGATGTCAGCGCGGGACCGACGAGAATGATCAGCACGATATAGGCCGCCGTCACTGGCAGGCCCATACCAAGGATCAGGCTTGCCAGCAGCACGAGGATCAGGGCGAGCACGATGTTCCCGCCAGAGAAGGCGATCATCATAGACGAGAACTTAAGACCAAGGCCGGTCAACCCCACGACGCCCACGATAATACCAGCCACAGCACAGGCCATAGAGACTGCGACCGCATTGCGCGCGCCAAGCTCCATGGCTTGCGCCGTCAACGACAGCCCATGTTTGCACAGCGCCGTGAATTTACCCATCGTCGGACCCTGAGCTGCAAAATCCCACAACGCGCGGGCGGAGGCGGCGGCAATCACCGAGACGATGGCATAGAATCCGACCCGCATCGGCGAGTAGCCCGCGACGAGTAGGAACACGAGTGCGACCAGCGGCAGCAGGAAATGCCAGCCATCCGCCATCACGTCGCGCACCTTGGGCAGCTCGCTTGCGGGCAGGCCCTGCATGCCCTGCTTGACGGCTGCGATATGCACCAAAAGATAGACGGCGCCAAAATAGAGGAAGGCAGGAAAGATCGAGACAAGCACGATATCGACGTAAGGAATTTGCGTGAACTCGGACATCAGGAATGCGCCTGCGCCCATCAGAGGCGGCATGATTTGCCCCCCCGTCGAGGCCGCGGCCTCAATCCCGCCAGCTTGCGCGGGGCGGTAGCCGAGCTTTTTCATCAAGGGAATCGTGAATGCGCCCGTTGTCACGACGTTCGCAATGGCAGAGCCGCTGATCGACCCCATCCCCGCCGACGCGATAACAGCCGCCTTAGCAGGGCCGCCGCGCTGCTTTCCCGTGGCGGCATAGGCGAGATCAATGAAAAACTTGCCCGCCCCAGTGACCTCTAGAAAGGCCCCGAACAGGACGAAGACGAAAATAAATGTCGCAGCAACCCCCAAGGGCAACCCGAATATCCCCTCCGCGCCAAGGGTTAACTGGCTGGCGAGCCGGTCGAGCGTATAGCCACGGTGGTTGAGGATACCCGGCATCCAGTCGGCCAGAAACGGCAGCTCGCCGCGATTGCCCGCGAAGGCATAGGCGATGAAGATCGCACCGATGATTGTCATCCCCAGCCCCACAGCGCGCCGCGCGCCTTCGAGCACAACGAGTGCGGTCACGATCCCGACGATGACGTCGATCTGGCGCGGGAAGATCGCGTTGGCGATGGCGTCGATATTCAACGGCACCCAAGCGCCGACAAGTATCGCACAAGCCATCAATGTGCCATCAATGGCCCAGCCTAGTTTGCCGCGCGCACGGTCTTGACCAAAAACGGGGTAAATCAGGAAACACAGAACCAGAATGAACCCAAGGTGGATCGGGCGCTGGAAGAAGAGGCCGAGGGGTTTCACGCCCGCCGCATAAAGCTGGAACAGCGAAAGCGCGATGCCGACGACGGCAATCAACTTCAGCAGATTGCGCGGTGTCGCGAGGGTGGGTTGCGGCATTGGCGGGCGTTCTGAAAGTTCTGCGGTCATGTGTCTTCAATTCCCTGTTAAAGCGATGCGGACGCGCTTGCGGGCGGCCAGAGCGGAGAGCGAAACCTGCGTTTCACCGAGGCTGATCCTGTGATCGACGAACCCTGCACCGGGTCGCAAGATATAGGCGTTTGTGGGCACGGCCTCATTGATATCCTCGATGAAATATCCACCCATACCGTCCGAAACCTGCACGCCACGGCCTAGAATATGCCCAAGTCCTGCGGCGAAATCGGGCAGATGCGCGCGGACGAGAACCATGCGGCCTTTGCGATTTTCATAGCAATCGGACACTTCGAACCCCTGCACGGAGTGGTGCCACAGAATACACCAGCCTGAACCTTCGGGGACGTCGAACGTGGCAAGGGTTTCACCTGTCTCTACTTCAACTGCAGTCAGCGTGTCTGCTTGCCCAGTAGTCGCGCCCAGCGCAAGAAGGAGGGCCAAAAGCCCTCCCTCCCAGTGTCGCGTCATGGACGCAATGCGTCCGGAATGGTCGCACCGGTTTCTTCAAAGTAACGGATCGCACCTGGGTGCAACGGGATCGGAGAGGCGCTCAGCGCAAGCTCTACTGTGGTCTCGTTTGCTGCCGGATGCACCGCCTGAAGTTCCGCGATGTTCTCGAACATGGCGCTGGTGATCGCATAGGCCAGATCATCAGACATTTCCGAGGACACGACCAAGACGTTTGGCACACCAATCACAGTGATGTCGTCGTCAACACCCGCATAGGTGCCGCCTACAAGCGTCGTTGTGGCAAACACAGAGTTAGCGGCCGAAGAGGCGGCCAGTTCTTCTTGGGACAGCGCGATAATAACGATGCTGTTGGTCGTCGCGAGGTTAAGGATCGAAGAGGTTGGCGCACCAACCGACCAGAACCCTGCGTCGATATCGCCGTTTGCCAGCGCATCAGCGGTTTCGTTGAAGTTCAGGCGCTGCTCTTCGATGTCGTCATAAGAAATGCCATTGGCGGTCAGAATTTGCTCGGCGTTCACTTCTGTACCCGAACCCGGTGCACCGATCGAGACCCGCTTGCCGACCAAATCCTGCAATGATGTGATCCCGCTGCCTTCGAGTGCGACGATCTGCACCATATTCGCGTAAGCTACGCCCATCGAGCGCACCATTGGCAACTGCTGGCCTTCAAAGCGGCCTGTGCCTGTATAGGCCTGCTGGACAGTATCAGCGAGCGCCAGTGCAACGTCGGCATCGCCAGTGGCGATCAGACCCATGTTTTCAACGGATGCGCCTGTGACCTCGGCAGTCGCAGCATAGCCTTCAACGTGATTATTGATAATCTCGGCCAATCCGCCGCCAATTGGATAATAGACACCGCCTGTGCCGCCGGTCGCAATCGAAAGTTGCTCTTGGGCGAAAGCTGGTGCTGCTGCCAGCACAAGCGTCGCGGCGGCAAGTGTATTGAGAAATTTCATCGAATAGTTCTCCCTATATTCAACATGTGTGGACCCACCTTATGGAGACCGTGCAAACATTCCAAGGGTTTTCCGGTTTCAATCAAAATGGAGCTTGGGCAGCCCGCTGCCGCCAAAGGAACATCGCCTGACCAAGGCCATTGCCAAAAGTCCGGTCACCCAAAGTTTGGCGAATGATAATTTATCGGCAGGGGCGGTCATGTCTTGCGCCGCGCAGGAACCAACTCTCTCCAGCTTCAAAATCAAAAATCACGACGATTTCTGCATGATTTTGCCTGCAAAGGCAACGCCGAGTGCAGACCCAGCAGCAATCCATCGAAAGGTAAGCTTTCCTTTCATGGTTGTTTGAGGGCAATTTGAGTAGGACTTGTCCGAAATGAAAGCCACCACGCGCCATACAATGAGCAGGCTACTCAGCGCTTGGGAAATTGGCGGTTATGTCGACGGTAACTGTCTGAAACATTGCAGTGGCGCAAACTTTGAAGATTGCGGCGCGCTGCTGCAGAATTGGTTATTTGATCAGAAAGTCAGGGCCAGCTTTCGCCAGCATTGCGGCGGCCATCTCGCGCCCAAGTGCGGCGCCATCCTCAATCGGGGCGGTTTGATCGTCCGCGATCACCTCGGAGCCATCGACGCGCAGGATTTCACCGCGCAGGCGTAACGTCCCGCCGTCCAGATCGGCCAGCCCGCCAATCGGCGTCTCGCATGACCCGTCAAGGGCTGCCAGAAACGCCCGTTCGGCGGCCAGGCGCTGCCCTGTGGGCACATCATGGATAGCGGCCAGCATGTAGGCCATGCGCGTATCATCGCCGCGCCGCTCGATCCCGATGGCCCCTTGGGCAATGGCCGGCAACATGTCTTCGGTGGCAATCGCGCGCCGCTTTAGGTCGTCCATGCCCAGACGGTTCAGGCCCGCCATCGCAAGGAAGGTCGCCTCGGCCACACCGTCGCCCAGCTTTTTCAGCCGTGTTTGCACATTGCCGCGGAACTCGACGATATTTAAATCGGGACGGCGCGCCAAAAGCTGCGCTTTACGCCGCAAGGAGGAGGTGCCGACGGTCGCCCCTTGGGCCAAATCCGCGATACTGTCACAGGTCAGCGAGACAAACGCATCGCGCACATCTTCGCGCGGCAGGTAGGTATCAAGCAACAGCCCAGCGGGCTGCTCGACAGGCATATCCTTCATCGAATGTACCGCGATATCAATGGAACCCGCCAACAGCGCTTCTTCGATCTCGCGGGTGAACAGGCCCTTGCCGCCGATCTCTTTGAGCGCGCGGTCTTGGATCAAATCGCCTGTGACCTTGATAATGACAATCTCAAAGGCCTCATGCGGCAAGTCAAAAGCCGCAGCAAGGCGCGCACGCGTCTCATAGGCCTGCGCCAAAGCGAGCGGCGAGCCACGGGTGCCAATACTGAGCGGTTGAGCGGGTGTGGGTAAAATCATTGTCATACTGCGACTTCTAAACACAGGCCGCGGCATTGACAACGCCGCCCGCGCTTGGGAACAGTCGCGCGACAAAAGGAAGCAAACTATGGCCACTGATAAACTGATCCTCCGCGCCCTTGCTGGCGAAACGCTCCCCACCCCGCCGATCTGGATGATGCGGCAGGCAGGGCGCTATTTGCCAGAATATAAGGCGACACGGGCGCAGGCGGGCGACTTCCTCTCGCTGTGCTATAATCCGGAACTGGCGGCAGAAGTGACCCTGCAACCGATCCGCCGCTACGGCTTTGACGCGGCGATCCTCTTTGCCGACATCCTGCTATTACCGCAGGCGATGGGCGCTGCCCTGTGGTTCGTCACTGGCGAAGGGCCGCGTTTGTCCACGATCACCTCTGCCGACGATCTGATCAACCTCAAGCCGCTGGAAGACATCCACGAGACGCTGAACCCGATCTATGAAACCGTGAAAATCTTGCGCTCTGAACTACCCAAGGAAACCACCCTTATCGGTTTCGCGGGCGCGCCATGGACTGTCGCGACCTATATGATTGCGGGCAAAGGCACGCCTGATCAAGGGCCTGCGCATTGGCTCAAGCGGCAGAACCGCGTGGTTTTTGAGGCGTTGATCGACATGATCACCGAAGGCACCATCGCGTATCTGTCCAAACAGATCGAGGCAGGGGCCGAGGTTGTTAAGCTTTTCGATAGCTGGGCAGGGTCGCTGACGGGTGCCGACTTCGTTGATTTCTCGATCAAGCCCCAGCAGCGCATCATTGCTGCGCTCAAGGAAATGCACCCCGACACACCGATTATCGCCTTCCCTCGCGGTGCAGGCGAGCGTTACGCAGGGCTACACGCAGCCACAGGCGCCGATTGTATCGCGCTGGACGATGGGGTTGATGCGGTCTGGGCGGCTAAAAACGTGCAAAACGGCGGCTGTGTTCAAGGCAACCTCGCCTCGCGCCATATGGGCACGGGCGGCGAAGACCTCGTGCGCGAAACAAAGGCGATCTGCCAAGCCTTTGCGAACGGCCCGCATATCTTCAACCTCGGCCATGGCATCACCCCCGACGCCAGCCCTGACAATGTGCAACTGATGATCGATACGGTGCGCGGCGCTTAAGCGCCCGTTTTCCACGCGAACCACACGGCGATTAGCGCCAAGGCCCCCGACAACCCTCGCCGCACTAATCCGCTGCGGCGCGGGTCTTCGAGTAGCGGACGCATCGCACCTGCTGCCGTAACAATTGCCAGATGTATGCCCGTCGCGGCTGCGACATATGTGGTGGATAAAACCAGCGTTTGCGCCATCACCCCACCCGAAGGTTCCACAAATCCGGGCAAAACCGCGACATAAAATACTGCGGCCTTCGGGTTGAGCAAGTTCGTGATCAACCCGCGCCAGAAATAGCGCATATTGGACGACCCCAAGGGCGCGTGCTCGATCTCTTCGTTGGCATCGCGCCAGCCTTCATAGGCCAGCCAAAACAGATAGAAGACCCCGCCCCAGCGCAGCACCTGATAAAGCAGCGGCGAGGCGTTGATCGCCGCTGCCACCCCCAGCGCCGCCGCGACCCCAACGATTGCCAAGCCAAGCGAGACGCCCGCCACCGCCGCATATCCCGGCTTGCGCCCCTGACTGACGGCGACAATCGCGAGATACGCCATATTAGGGCCAGGCGTCAGTTCGATCAGCGTAGAGGTCAACGCGAAAAGCGCCCAAGCAGAAAGTGTCAAACCCACTTGGCCATGGGCGGCAGGCTCATCAAGACCGCATTGGCGTCATGGCCTGTGGTCAGGCCAAACTTTGTGCCGCGATCATAGACAAGGTTATATTCGGCATAAAGGCCTCGGTGGATCAATTGCGCGTCCTTATGCGCGTCGTTCCAGACCATCTCGCGGCGGCGATCCACCAGCGGGACATAGGCGGGCAAAAACGCACGACCGATATCTTGGGTCAGGGCAAAATCAGCCTCCCAATCGCCCGTGCAGTGATCATCCATAAAGATGCCACCCACACCCCGCGCCCTGTTGCGATGCGGAATAAAGAAATATTCGTCAGCCCATTCCTTCAAACGCGGATAAAGATCCTCGCCATGCGGGTCCAGATGGGCCTTTTGGGCGGCGTGGAAATCGGCGGTATCTTCGGCATATTCGATGCAAGGGTTCAAATCAGAGCCGCCGCCAAACCACCATGCGTGCGGGGTCCAGAACATACGGGTGTTCATATGCACCGCAGGGGCATGCGGGTTCTGCATATGGGCGACAAGCGAAATGCCAGAGGCCCAAAAGCGCGGATCGCTTTCCATGCCCGGAACACCGCGCGCGGCCATCGCTTTTTGGGCCGCTGTGCCAAGCTCGCCGTAAACCGTGCTGATGTTCACGCCAACTTTCTCGAAGACGCGACCGCCGCGCATCACGGACATCAAACCACCGCCCGCATCTGATCCGTCGTCCGAGGTGCGCGTGGTTTGCGTGACCTCAAAGCGGCCCGCAGGCAAGTCAGCGACCTGACGGTCTTCCAACGCCTCAAAAGCAGTCACGATCTCGTCGCGTAGCGTCCGAAACCACGCAGAAGCCTGCGTCTTTTGCTGTTCCATTGCGTCGGCCATATATGCGCCCCCCGTTTGATATTGTATAACAGACCACAAACGGGCCTTGTGTCCCTTAGCACCACAGCCACAAGCAAATTTCAATACTGGAGCCTCATATGCGACTTGTCACTCTTGCACTTCTTCCGCTTCTAGCGGCCTGCGCGTCCCCTCAAGAGGCCTGCCTCAACACTGTCGGAAAAGATCAGCGGGTGATGAATGCCTTGATCGTGGAAACGCGCGGCAATCTTGATCGGGGCTACGCGATCAAAACAGAGCAGCGGTTTCGCGAAGTGAAGAGCATTTGCAAGTCACGCCTGCCTGACGGCACAGAACTCAGGACGGCATGTACGGAAACAGAAGTCAGAACCGTAAAAGTGCCCGTCGCGATTGATTTGAATGCCGAACGGGCGAAACTGCAATCACTAGAAGAACGCCAGCAGCAATTGCAGATCAATGCCCAAGCCGCGCGCGCCCAGTGCATGGCGCTGAGCGCGAGCTAAATTAATGTGCGGGAACGGCGGTCGGATCAATCAAGGTGCGGCCGCCATCGACAGTAATGATCTGCCCTGTCACGAATCCCGCCGCGTCTGATGCAAGATATTGCACAGCGTCCGACACTTCGCCGGGGCTCGCGATACGGTGCAGCGGGGTGCCGTCAATGATCGCCTCGCGCATTTCATCATCGTCTTTGAGCGATTCCTGCAAACTGGCGCTCATCACAGAGCCAAAGGCCACAGCGTTCACGCGAATACGCTTTGACGCCAAGGCGACAGCCAACGAACGGGTCATCTGGTCAAGTGCGGCACAGCTTACCGAGTAAGCCAGCAAGTCCGGATGGGTGCGGCGCGATGCAATGGAGCTGATGTTCACAATCGATCCGATTGGCCCGATTTGAGACTCGTCAGTGATCGCTTCGGCCTGCTTGATCATCCGGCGCGCGACGGCTTGGCTTAACCGCAGGCCAACCATCAGGTTTTGCTGTAACAGCTCCTCGACCGAATTATCTTCGGGAGAAAGCGGGTCGGTTGACATCACCTGACGCGCCGCATTCACCAATATATCGATACGATCGAATGCGTCGATTGTCGTCGAGAGCAGATTTGTGATCGTCAATTTCTTGCGCAAATCACCCGCGAAAATGCGGACATTTTCTTCTTTCGCGGCAAGATCGCCCATCTCGCGCTGCAAGGCGTCTTCGTCCAGATCGGCAAAGACGACATTGGCGCCCTGATCAACAAAGTGGCGCCCGATCGCCAATCCAACACCGTTGGCAGCACCGGTAATAATCGCTGTTTTGCCGACAATCGAAAAAGACATAGTATTCTCCTAACGTGTTGGACGGGTCGCGTGCAGCACCTTGAATGCACCTGTTCCAGCGATCTCGTCAACATTGCGGAAGTGATCCCGTAGTGTTTGCTCATAAGGCAAATGGCGATTTGCCACCATCCAGAGTTTCCCGTGTGACGCAAGGGCGCGCGAGGCCGCGGCAATAAAGGCACGGCCGATATGGGGTTCTGCGGCGCGGCCTGTATGGAACGGCGGGTTCATCACGATCCCGTCGTAGCCGGGTTTAGACAGAAACTGGGTCGCATCCGCCCAATGGAAATGCGCCCGCGGATCGGTGACATTGAGCCGCGCGCAGCTTAGCGACAGGGCTTCTGCCTCAACCAGATCAAGGGATTGAACCCCTTTGCGCGAAAGCACAGGATTCGCCAGATAGCCCCAGCCCGCACCGAAATCCGCCATCTTGGCTGGCAATTTTTCGGGAAGCGCCTCGGCCAACAAGGCAGATCCGACATCAATCGCCCCATCCGAGAAAACGCCCGCTGTGGTGTAAGACCCATGCGCACCCTTCTGTGGCGGCGGTGCAATCCAGTCTGCAAACTTATCTGTTCCGGCAAACCAGAAAATGCGGCCATGCCCTTTGGGGATCGACGGCAGATCGCCCAAGCGCTTGCGGCAGTCCTTGAAAATACTGTCCACCCCGTCGGTGCGCATCCCATCGACGATCACGAGTTTTGCCCAGGAGGCAGCCTCGGCGATCATCGCATGGGCAAGCGCCTTGGCACGGGGGACAACAACAATCGCTACATCCGAAGGTTCGGCCTTAGCGGTGACAGTATAGCCCGCATCGCCCCAAGCGGTAAAATCGGGATAAAACCCTTGGCTGATAATGATTTCGTCACGATCGAGCGCAGCGACGTCATAGTCGGCAGGCGGACGCATGACGGCGATCTTGCCCTTCGGCAAAACCAAAGCGCCATCTTCGATGGCCGTTGAGAGACGGGATTGGGACATTGGAACCTAACGAACAGCCAGCGCTATTCTTTTTCCATCGTGCATTGCAGCGGATGTTGGTGGCGTTGAGCGAAATCCATGACTTGCGCCACTTTGGTTTCCGCGATCTCGTGACTAAAGACGCCGACAACAGCGACGCCTTTCTTATGAACGATCAGCATAAGTTCAAAGGACTGTGCATGCGACAGGCCGAAAAACCGCTCAAGAACATGTACGACGAATTCCATCGGCGTGAAGTCATCGTTCAGGATCAGCACCTTATACATCGGAGGGCGCTTTGTCTTCGGCTTCGTCTCAAGGGCAACGCCGACGCTTCCGTCATCATCACCCTCTTTGTCGGCCATCATGTAAAAGTCAGCAAGCATGCACACGCCTCATTACGTCTAGAGTGTATATATAAGACAGCAGGCGTGAGTTGAAAGCCCCTCATGCGATTGAAGCCATTTGTGGCAGTAAAATGGCCGATCTTGGGGTATATGGGGCCGGTCACCCCAAGATCTGCGATATCCCTGCAGGAAAGACACACCCAAAGTCTTTGAATTTAAGGTGTTTTCTGAAAATAAACTTTATGCTAGCCTGGTGGCAATCATAAGGCACCACGGAATAAATCCGGGGCTACAGGCAGTAAAATCGAGGCAGTCGACGTGAAAAGTCGTTTTGGACCATTGGCCCTTCGGTGGGTCGTTATGTGTATTTGTTTGATCACGGTGTCCTTCGCGGGTTCGCGGAGCAACGCAGCTCCATACGCCGCATTTGTGATGGACGCGCGCACTGGCGAAGTCTTGCACGCCCGCAATGCCGACACGCGATTGCACCCCGCTTCCCTGACGAAAATGATGACGCTTTATGTGGCGTTTCAGGCGATTCAACGCGGCGAGATCACGCTCGATACCGAAGTCACCGTGACTGCGAACGCCGCATCGGAGCCGCCATCGAAGTTGGGGCTGCGGACAGGCCAGAAGATCAAAATGCGCTACCTCTTGCGTGCTGCGGCCGTCAAGTCGGCCAATGATGCCGCAACAGCCATCGGCGAGGCGATTTCAGGATCAGAAGACGCCTTTGCCACCCGTATGAACCGCACTGCAGCGGCGATGGGCATGACGAGCACCACGTTCAAGAACGCGAATGGGTTGACCCAGTCGGGCCACCTGTCAACCGCGCGCGATATGTCGATCCTCGGGCGCCATGTGATCTATGACTACCCACAGTATTATAACCTCTTTTCACGTCGCACCGCAGATGCCGGCGTTGCCGAAGTGCGTCACACCAACCGCCGCTGGCTCGACAGCTATCCGGGCGCGGACGGAATCAAGACAGGTTACACCAATGCGGCTGGCTTTAACCTCGTGGCCTCTGCGCAGCGCGGTCAGGAACGTATCATTGCCACTGTTTTCGGCGGCACCTCGACGGCCGCCCGCAACAAGCAGATTTCCGAGCTGATGGATATGGGCTTTAACCGCGCGCCAAGCAAAGCGACGATTGATCGTCCTGAACTGGTCGCCTCTGCCGAACCCACACAAGAAACCGTGCAAGGCAACAGCGGCCCCGCGACCAATGGCGGCGCAGGCAAAACCGTGCGCGTCTCGGGCAAAGTCTCGCAGAGCCCGCGCCCGCAAACACGCCCCGCGCAAGAACCAGCCATGCAACTGGCCGTCAATGCGGCTGATATCAACGATGTCTTGGCGCAGGTTCTTGGCGTTGCCGATGCAACCGCCGCCACACAAACAGCACCGACAGAGGCCGCGGATGCCGTCGCCGTTGCCCTCGCAGGGGCTTACGCAGCCACACCGCAAGTGCGCCCGACCAATCTTGTGACTGCCTCCGCAGAAATGGGGCCCGCCCCTGCCCCTGCCCCCGAAATCGTGACACGTGTGTCCACCTCGGGTGGTCGCTTGTGGGGCGTCAATATCGGGCGTTATGGCTCACGCTATGAAGCCGAACGTGTGCTCTTGAAAGTGGCGCTCAATGAAATGAGCACGCTCGACGGATCGCTGCGCAAGGTCGAAGCCCGCTCAGGCGGCTATGACGCGAACTTCATGGGTCTGACCCGAGAAACCGCAGACCTTGCCTGCCGCAGATTGCAGGCGCGCGGCACACCATGCTTCATGATCGGATCAGAAGGCTAAACGCTGCGGCCTTCAAACGCCGCAGCCATCAGTGCCTTGGTATAGGCCGATTGTGGCGCATCAAAGATTGCAGCAGCATCACCGGCCTCGACCACATCGCCCTGCTTCATCACCATCACCTTATGTGACATGGCGCGCACGACCTTGAGGTCGTGACTGATAAACAGATAGGCCAGCCCGTATTTGGCCTGCAAATCACGCAAAAGTTCCACAATCTGCACCTGCACGGTCATATCAAGGGCCGAGGTCGGCTCGTCGAGCACAAGCAATTTGGGCCGCAAGATCATCGCCCGCGCAATCGCGATCCTTTGACGCTGACCGCCCGAAAACTCATGAGGGTAACGGTCCATCAAGATCGGATCGAGGCCCACCTCGCCCATAATCTCCGAGACCATCTCCCGACGGTCTTTGCCAGGGTCAATCCCGTGCACGCCCAGCCCTTCAGCAATGATTTGCTCGACGGTCATACGCGGGGACAACGACCCGTAGGGGTCTTGGAACACGATCTGAATATCGCCACGCAGCGGGCGCATTTGCTTTTGACTGTAGGCATCAATATTTGCGCCCAAAAACACGATCTGCCCTTCGGACTGGATCAGCCGCATGATTGCCAGTGCGAGTGTCGTCTTACCCGATCCGCTTTCGCCGACGATCCCCACGGTCTCGCCCGCCCGCACGGTCAGGCTCGCGTCATTCACAGCCTTCACATAACCAACCGTGCGCTTGAGCAGCCCCGCATGGATCGGAAACCAAATCTTGAGGTTGTGGGTCTCGGCCACCACTGCCGCGCTCTCGGGCACAGGCGCGGGAAAGCCTGTCGATTCCGCCGCAAGCAGCATCTGGGTGTAGGGGTGCTGCGGATTGGCGAAAATCTCGGCTGTGGGGCCCTGTTCGACAATCTCGCCGTCTTTCATCACACAGACACGGTCCGCGATTTTGCGCACGATCGTCAGGTCGTGGGTGATGAACAGCATCGACATGCCCACATCGCGCTTGAGATCGGCCAGCAGATCCAGAATCTGCGCCTGAATGGTCACGTCAAGGGCGGTCGTCGGCTCGTCGGCGATCAGCAATTCTGGTCCGTTCGCCAACGCCATCGCGATCATCACGCGCTGCCGCTGCCCACCAGATAGCTGGTGCGGATATGCGCCCAAGCGGCTTTGAGCGTCGCGAATGCCGACCTGCTCTAGCAGCTCGATAATCTTGGCCGTCACGGCCACGCCACGCAGCCCTTGGTGCAGCTCGATGCTCTCGGTCAACTGCCGTTCAATCGTGTGCAGCGGGTTCAGCGATGTCATCGGCTCTTGGAAGATAAAGCTGATATCGTTGCCGCGCACGGTTCGCAGATCACGCTCTGACGCGCCAATCATCTCGCGCCCCATATAGGTAATCGAGCCGTCCGCCTGCGCGCTATCGCCAAGAAGTTGGACGGTCGAAAGAGCCGTCACAGATTTGCCAGAACCGCTCTCACCCACCAAGGCAACAGTCTCGCCCTTGGCCACTACAAACGAAACGCCGCGCACCGCATGGGTCGTCTCACCGTCTTGGCGAAAGCGGACGTTCAGGTCTTTGACCTCTAAAATCGTGCTCATGAAAACGTCTTTCTGGGGTCAAAGGCATCGCGGACGCCCTCAAAGATGAACACCAAAAGCGACAGCATGATCGCGAAGGTAAAGAAGGCGGTAAAGCCAAGCCATGGCGCTTGCAGGTTTTGTTTCGCCTGCAAGGTCAATTCGCCCAAGCTTGGCGCCGAGCTTGGCAATCCGAAGCCCAAGAAGTCGAGCGAGGCCAAGCCGCCAATCGCCCCTGTGATCAGGAACGGCAGCATCGTCACCGTCGCCACCATCGCGTTTGGCAACATGTGGCGGAACATGATCACGCGGTCGGATACGCCCAAGGCCTTCGCCGCGCGGACATATTCAAGGTTGCGCGCGCGCAAGAATTCGGCGCGCACCACGCCCACCAGCGACGGCCAGCCAAACAGGATCGTCAGGAACACCAATAGCCAGAAACTTCGGCCCAAAATCGCGAACACGATGATGATCACATAGAGCGACGGCATTCCTGTCCAGATTTCGATGAAACGCTGGAAAACAAGGTCGGTCCAGCCGCCAAAATAGCCCTGAACCGCGCCTGCGATGATCCCAATCAGCGACGATCCCGCGACCACAATCCCCGCAAATACAATCGACAGACGGAACCCGTAAATGATCCGCGCGACAACATCGCGTTTGGTATCATCGGTGCCAAGCCAGTTTGTCTCAGACGGTGGCGCAGGGGCCACGCCGGGCACGTCAACAATGGTATCATAGGCATATGGGATCGGCGGCCAGATCATCCAGCCCTTTGCAAATCCCTCATCCGCAAGCGGCATATCATTGGCCACCGCCTCGATCAGGCTTGTCGGTTCGTCAAAGCATTTTTCAAGACCGCCGGTGACGATCAGACACTGCACCTCAGGGTCGGAATAGCCGGCCTCAGTCGGGAAATCCCCGCCAAAGTCTTTCTCTGAATAGAAAGACATCACAGGGCTACGCAGCTCGCCGCGATAGGACACAAGGATCGGTTTGTCATTGGCGAGCAGCTCCGCAAAAAGCGAGAGGCCAAACAGGATTCCGAATATGACCAACGACCAAACGGCCCGACGGTTGCGTTTGAAATTGCGCCAGCGGCGCTGGTTGAGTGGGGAGAGTTTCATCAGCCGCGCGCCTCAAAATCAATACGGGGATCAATGAACACATAGGTCAAATCCGTGATGATCCCGATCACCAGCCCCATCAAAGAGAAGGCGAAAAGTGTTCCGAAAACAACAGGATAGTCGCGGGCCACTGCGGCCTCGAAACCAAGGCGGCCCAACCCGTCGAGACTAAACAACGTCTCGATAATCAATGACCCGCCAAAGAAGACCCCGATAAACAAAGCGGGAAACCCCGAGATCACAATCAGCATCGCATTGCGAAACACATGCCCGTAAAGCACGCGGTTTTCAGTCAGTCCCTTGGCCTTTGCCGTCATCACATATTGCTTTTTAATCTCGTCAAGAAAGCTGTTCTTGGTCAGGAGAGTCAGCGTCGCAAAAGCCGAAATCGTCGAGGCCAAAACAGGCAATGTGATGTGCCAAAAGTAATCGGCGACTTTGCCCAGCATGGTCAGCTCTTCCCAATTGTCGGAAGTTAAGCCGCGCAGCGGAAAGAACCGCCAGAAAGAGCCGCCTGCAAAGAGCACGATCAACAAGATCGCAAACAAGAACCCTGGAATCGCATAGCCCACGATTATCGCCCCCGACGTCCATGTGTCAAAGCGCGACCCGTCGCGGATCGCCTTTTTGATCCCCAAGGGGATCGACACGATATAGGCAATCAGTGTGGACCACAGGCCCAGCGTAATCGACACAGGCATTTTCTCTAAAATCAGCTCAACAACACTGATGGACCGGAAATAGCTCTCGCCGAAATCAAAGCGGATATAATTCCACATCATCGTCAGGAACCGTTCCAGCGGTGGTTTGTCGAAGCCAAACTCGCGCTCCAACTCTGCGATAAACTCTTTGGGCAGGCCGCGCGCGCCAATATATTCGTCACCTGCGCCCTCAATGACCTCACTGCCACCGCCAGCGATGCCTTCGAACACGTCACCGCCACCTTCCATCTGGGCGATGATCTGTTCGATCGGTCCACCGGGAACGAACTGTGTCAACGCAAAGTTGATGATCATGATCCCGAGCAAGGTCGGGATCACAAGCAACAGCCTGCGTAGAATATATGCGGCCATGAGTTATCCTACTTTTCGCCTATTGGAATGCGCCCGCGTCTTTTAGCGCAGCCGCAGCTTCGGCGTCATACCACCAGAAATCCAAAACCCCCAGATCAAACGGCGGCAAGTTTTCAGGATAGCGGTATTGGTCGAAATAGGCGACGGTATGCGTGTCCTTGAACCACTGCGGAATCCAGAACAATTCGGCCCGCAACACACGGTCAAGCGCGCGGGAGGCGGTTTGGATATCTTCCAGTTTTTCCGCCGCAACAACGGCATCAATCGTCCGATCCACGGCCTCAGAGCGCAGGCGCATTGAATTGCGCGAACTATCGTCTGCGGCCTCTGATCCAAACCATTGACGCAACTGCTGACCCGGCTCGAAGTCTTGGGTCAAAGTCGCATTCACAAGGTCGAAATCGCCCGAACGCAGCCGCTCGACATACTGCGATGTATCCACACGATCCAATTTCGCATTCACACCCAAGCGCGCGAGATTTTCGATCATCGGGTTCACGATACGGTCAAACTGCGGGGAATATTGCAGAAAAGCGGCGTCGAGCGTTTGCCCGTCTTTGCGACGCATCCCGTCATCGCCTGCGATCCAGCCGGCCTCGTCCAAAAGCGCGGAGGCGCGACGGAGATTTGCGCGGTCCAGCGGACGATCCACCGATTCGGATCGCGGTGCCATGACTGCCTCGTCGGTCAGGATCGTCTCTGGCAACAAGCCCTGATCAACCAATGGCGTCAGAATCGCAATTTCTCCCTCAGAGGGTGTGCCTTTGGCCTCAAGATCAGAGTTTTGCCAGAACGAATTGACCCGAGCATAAAGGTCGTAAAACAGCGAGGCGTTAGACCATTCAAAGTTGAACATCAAACCGAGCGCTTCGCGAACGCGTCGGTCTTGCCACTGTGGCCGATCGAGGTTGAACACAAAAGCCTGCGCAGAGCCAATCGAGCCGTCAGGCAGTTCCTCCTTTTTCACCCAGCCTTTTTCCAGCGCGGGGAAGTCGTAGCCTGTCGCCCATTCCTTCGAACTGTTCTCGACGCGGAACGTGTAGGCTCCCGACTTGAACGCTTCAAAAGCGGCAGAGCTATCGGCGAAATACTCGACGCGGATCGTGTCAAAGTTATCGCGGCCGACATTGAGCGGGTGATCGGCGCCCCACCAATTCGGGTCCTTCTGATAGATGATCTGGCGGCCAATATCGACGCTATCAAGAAGGTATGGGCCAGTCCCCATGAAGGGCGCATCAGTGGAATCGTCGAGCCTTGCGCCATTCGCTTCGAACCACGCTTTCGAAAAGGCCGAGGTGCCGCCAACCCATGTGACAACATCGCGACGCGGCGCGTCTTCGGTGAAGCTGAATTTGATCTTGTGAGGGCCCAAAACTTCGACATCTTTGACGAATTGAGAATAGACCTCGCGGTATTCAGTGATACCCTGCTCCAGATAAAGGTTGAACGTGAAGGCAAGATCGTCGGCGGTCATCAGCGTCCCATCGCTGAATTTCACATCATCGCGTAGGTTGAAAATCACCCAGTCGCGGCTCTTTGGATATTCAAGCGTTGTGCACAGGTAGCAATATGTTCCGTAAGGATCGTCGGCGGTGCCTACCAAAATGCTTTCATAGCCGATGGTGGCCAATGCGGCAGCCGTACCTTTGCGGGTCGAATTGTTGAAACTGTCGAATGTGCCCTGCGCCCATTGCGAAATCTCACCGCCCTTTGGGGCATCTGGATTGACATAGTTCAAATGTGGAAAATCGGCGGGATACATCACATCGCCGAAGTTCGAATAGCCATGCGAGATGGTGACAGGATCCTCGTCTTGTGCCAAAGCCTGCCCCGCCCACATCGCAACACCTAGCAAGACGGCACTGCCCGTCAGCATAAAGGTTGCGGTCGATTGCAAAGATGTGGCGGCTTTTGCTCTGGCTTGATGTCGCATCATGGCTCCCTGAATTGCGTTCACTGCGTCGCAGCATGTTTGGCAAAGCTTGGGGCTGATTGGGGCAAGTTTCAAGTTGAGAATGCGTGATCAAACCGTGATCACAAAGAGATTGGGCCATAAAAAAGGCCGCCTCAACCCAATGAGACGGCCAAATTCTAAAGAGATTAGCGGATTAACCGTCGAGGCTATCCAAATAGGCGATGAGGTTCGCACGGTCTTCCGCTTTGGAAATACCTTTGAAGCTCATCTTTGTGCCAGGTGCATAACCCTTTGGATCAGCCAAGAACCCATTCAGGTGATCAGCGTCCCAAACCTCGACAACAGCTTCCAGAGCGCCAGAATAGGTATAGCCTGTTGCCGTATCGACTTGGCGGCCAACAACACCGTGAAGGTATGGGCCTGTGCCGTTTTTGCCCGCTTCAATTGCGTGGCAAGAGCGGCAGTTTTTGAAAACCTTCTCGCCTTCGGCAGCGTCAGCAGATGCCATCAAAGTGGCGAAATCAACTTCAGGCTCAGCTTCCGCAGGCTCAGCGCCAACCTCAGCTACTTCGATCATGTAGCCCTGTGCGTGCTCCTCGCCGTGACCACCAGGGGCACCATGATAAATCGTCTCGGCAGCCCAGCCACCCAGCAAGAAAATCAAGAAGGCGCCACAAAAGCCGCCAATAAGTTTTGTCATCGTCATTGTGTCGAACATGTCGCGTTCCATTCCGTTCGCAGTTTTGCAGTTATCTATCCGCTTCACACCATCAGTTGCAAGGTATACTCCCGCGACCAATTGCCCATTTTGTCCCAAATAAAGGAAGTGGCCGCACAATGCCTCAAAAAATTGCATTTCAAGGCGAATTAGGTGCCTATGGGCATCAGGCTTGCAGCGAAGCAAGGCCCGATTTTGAGCCGCTGCCTTGTAAAACCTTTGACGATGCTATCGAATCTGTGCGCCGGGGCGACGCGGATTTGGGGATGATCGCCGTTGAAAACTCCACTTACGGGCGTGTTGCCGATGTTCACTCCCTTTTGCCCGAGAGCGGTTTACATATCGTTGACGAGGCCTTTGTGCGGGTTCACGTCAACTTGCTGGCCAAAAAGGGCGCGCAGCTTGGTCACATTGCCCATGCTTTCGGCCATCCCGTGATCTTGCCGCAATGTTCGAGGTTTCTGCGCGAAAACCTGATCACGCCACATGCGACCTCTGACAATGCGCGCGCAGCCCGCGAAGTGGCGGAAGGTGACGACATGACCGTCGGCGCATTGGCGTCCGAGTTGGCCGCCGAAATCTACGGTTTGGACGTGCTTGCGCGCCACATCGAGGACAGCGACCGGAACACCACGCGCTTTCTGGTGATGGCACGCGAGCCCAACTATAACAGGCGCGGCGCGCATGGCATGATGACCAGCTTTGTTTTCCGCGTCCGCAACATTCCTGCCGCGCTTTATAAGGCGATGGGCGGATTTGCGACCAATGGCGTGAACATGACCAAGCTCGAAAGCTATATGGTCGGCGGCCACTTTACCGCGACGCAATTCTACGCCGAGATCGAAGGCCATCCCGATGACCGCAACGTGCAGCTGGCGCTCGAAGAGCTTGGCTATTTCACCGACCACTTGCACCTGATGGGCATCTATCCGGCAGACGCACGGCGGCTTGAGCGTTAAGCGGACTTGCCGTAGCTGGTTTCGACGTCTTCGGCAAAATCGGTGATCCGCATTTTGAATTTGCGGGTCAAATTGTTCTTGGCCAGTTTCAACGATTGCAGCAAAAGCCGCGCCGTGAGGCTCTGCGGTGACAAATCCAGCGTGACCGAAAGCCGCGTGCGATTGCGCGACAGCGCCACCAGTTCAATCAGTGATTCGCCCGTAATGCCATTCGCGGCGGTATCGATCTGTAGAACCGTCGGCACATCCATCTGGGCAATTGTCGCCTTCATCTTGCGATCCTTACCGCGAAATTTGAATGCGACCTGCCAAGCGGCCCCAACTGTCGGCTGGACGCCCTCATCAATCCGCTTGATATCGGCACCACGACGGAGCGCTTGACGCTCAAAACCGTTAAAATCAGTAACCCGCGCGAAAACATAGTCGATCGGCGCTTCGATATCTTCTTTGGTACTAAATTTCATGGTCCTGCCTCAAGCTTCGCAATCTGCGCGACGGTTTTTGACGTCTCTACCACACCAATCGGTCCGCGAGCCAATTTTCCAACAAAAAGTGCGCAATGGCGCCCTTGCGGGCAGGATTAATTGTCGGGTGTCGCCCTGCAAAAACATTTGCCATGTCTTCGCGCGAGACCCAGAGCGCATCTTCGATCTCAAGTGGGTCGATCGTGATCTCTCGGGTCTCCGCCTCGCCCGCGCATCCCAACATCAAGGACGCAGGGAAAGGCCATGGCTGGCTGGCGAGTAGGCGGACATCCCCGACACGGATGCCTGATTCCTCAAAAACCTCGCGGCGCACGGCGGCGCCAACTGTTTCACCCGGCTCGATAAACCCCGCCAAAAGGGAATACATTCCCTCGGGCCAACCCGGCGAGCGCCCGATCAAAACGTCGTTGCCATGGGTGACGAGCATAATGACCACGGGGTCAGTGCGCGGAAAATGATGCGTGCCGCAGGCAGGGCAATTGCGCTGCCAGCCGCCCATCGCAATCTCGCTTTTTGCCCCACATTTGGCGCAAAAGCGGTGCGAACGGTGCCATTCGAGCACCGCCTTGCCCGTGGCCGCCAATTCGGCATCTCGCGCCGACAGCGCCATCATGACCGCACGCAGATCAGCAAACTGCGCGTCGGGGCAGGCAGGGTGCATATGCTGGGACTGATCGAAAAAACCGATCTGCGCATTAGGATCAAAGCCCTCAGGGACCCACCCCGAGATGTCCGCCGCAAAAATCAACTGATTGTTTTCGCGCCCCAAAAGGATGGCCTCAGGCGGCGTGGCGTCAAAAATCGGATTCGACAGTGGCAGTCGCAAAAGCTGGTGATCCGCGTCCAAAAGCACTTTGCCGCGCCAAAATACGCAGGCGCGCGCCGCATCGGACTGCACAAGTGTTGCAGCTTCGCCGCGCAATTCCGCAGCGCGATCAAGGGATGAGCCACTAAAGGCCAATTTATCACGGTTTTGCATTCTCACGACCTGACATAGCGCTTAAAAAAATTCAAACTTTACCTAAGGTAAATCTTGGTGTTTGACGGAATTCATCTTTAGGTTGTAAATCATGGCAGGACTACTCGTGAAATCCCCAAAATCTGAGCAACCTTCATCCAGCTTGACGGCAAAAGTATGCATTCTGGAAACCACCGATCTGCATATGCAGATTCTGGCCTATGACTATTTTGCCAACAAACCGACCCCCAACATCGGCCTGATCCCGTTGGCTGGGTTGATCGAGGCGCACCGCAACGACCCGACCGTCACGTCGCTCTTGTTTGACAATGGCGACTTTTTGCAGGGGAACCCGCTTGCCGATCACATCGCACGCCTGAACGATCAGACGCAGGTGCATCCGATGATCGGTGCGATGAACATGCTGTCTTATGATGCGGTGGGCTTAGGCAATCACGAATTCAATTACGGGCTGCCGTTTCTTGTTGGCGCGCTCAAACATGCCGACTTCCCAGTCGTTTGCGCCAACGTGCAGCATGCCGATGGGGGGGGGGTCCTGCCCCCCTACACGCTTCTGAGCAAACAGATCATTTGTGACGATGGTCAGTATCGCGAGTTGAAAGTCGGTGTGATCGGGCTCGTGACGCCACTCATTACCATTTGGGATCGGTCTACCCTGGAAGGCACGATTTGCGCGACTGATATTGTCGAGACTGCCGCAAAGCTTGCCCCGATCCTGCGCGCGCAGGGGGCTGATATTCGCGCGCAGGGGGCTGATATTATCGTCGCACTTTGCCATGCAGGGATTGCCGAAACGCATTGGAAAAGCGGCATGGAAAACGCAGCGGTCCCGCTGGCCGATGTGCCCCATATAGATGTGATCTTAACCGGACATACACACGATCAATTTCCGAACCTCTGGGCCACAGAGAACGGCGCGATTGACCCCAAAGGAGGCAGGCTCAATGGCAAGCCCGCGGTGATGGCCGGATTTTACGGCTCACATCTGGGGGTTATCTCGCTGGATCTGGTCTGGGACGAGAGTCGCTGGAGGATCACAAAAAGCACGAGCCATCTCGAGCAACCCGGTAATACCCCGCTGTCTGACTTGCAACAGAAGTTGATCGCGCTGGTATCACCGGCTCACGACAAAACATTGTGCCACATTGCGCAACCCGTTGCGAAAACCGACGTGCCGATCAATAGCCACTTCGCAACAACCGCGCCCAATCTCTCGCTTGAATTACTGGCCGATGCGCAGACCTCAGCGCTGCGTCATGCCGCGCACGGGCAAAACTGGGCGAATTTGCCGATCTTATCTGCCGTGGCGCCCTTTCGGGCGGGTGCGCGGGGAGGTCCGGCGCATTACATCGATATTCGCGAGGGCGACCTGACGCGCAAAGACGCCTCAGCGATCTATCCGTTCAGCAACCAGATTTATGCGGTGCGGCGCAGCGGCGCGCAGATTGCGGACTGGCTCGAAAAGGTTGCGGCGTTCTTTTTGACCGTCGAGGTTGGCAAAACGCGACAGCCGTTGATCGGCACCGATCATCCGCCCTATTGTTTCGATGTTATCTACGGGCTCACCTATGAGTTCGATATTTCGGCGCCAACCAAGCGGCTGCGCAATCTTTGCTTCCAAGGTGTGCCCGTCGCAGCAAACGCCGAATTTGTCGTCGCGACCAATAGCTACCGCGCCAATGGTGGCGGAGACTTCTTTGTCGCCGCAGACAAGGACCTGCTTTACCGATCCACCAGAAGCATCCGTGACATTTTGATCGACAACCTGCGCACAACCGCGACAACGAACTGGGCTCCGCGAGAGGTTTGGCGGTTTTCTCCGCTTGGCGGCACCAAAGCACAATTCTTATCCGCGCCACATGCCGCCCCCGCTGCAGGAACGGGTATTTCGGCCACAGGCGCCTCGGAACAGGGTTTTGGCGTTTTTGACATCGCGCTCTGAGGCTTGCACCAGTCGCAAGGCTCGCCTATATGGGGGGTGAGAGGGTGGCGCGGGCGAGTGCCTCGCCAACTTGGTCAGGTCCGGAAGGAAGCAGCCACAACGAGCCCCACTTGGGTCGATGTCCAGCCTCTCACCTTATTCGCTCTGGAAACAGGGCCTTGCTGTAGACCGCTATGGAGGATCAAAATGACTGTTTTTGTAACATCCTCGGCAGGGACACGCTGAATTTTTTCCGTTTTCCTTGCTGCTCATTGGCATTGCGTCAAGCATGCCACGCGATCCCTCATTTGAGAGCAACGGTATGACATCTTCCTTTACACGCGCCGACCTTGGCTGGTCTGCATTCCATAACGCACAACTCGACATCGACGAAATCGGCGTGCTGACACCTGCCCGTGTTAGCGGCGTTCACCGCACCCGCATCGCGACACTGACCGAAGACGGGCCTGTCGATCTGGCGCTTGATGCCGGCCATTCGACGGGTGAAATCGCCGTCGGCGACTGGGTGCTGTGCGACCCGGAAGCCGCGCGCATGGTCCGTAGGCTCGACCGCCAAAGCACACTTCAGCGCGGATCCGACTATGTCTTTGGCGAGCGGCAGCTGATCGCGGCAAACATCGACACACTCTTTATCACGACGTCCTGCAATGCGGATTTTAACGTGGCGCGGCTTGAACGCTATCTTGCACTAGCCCACGACGCGGACATCACACCGGTGATCGTCTTGACCAAAGCCGATCAATGCGATGATCCGCAAAGCTATATCGACGACGCGCGCGCGCTTGGCCGGAACCTTGAGGTTCTGGCGCTTGATGCGCTGCACGGTGATGTCGGTGAAGCGCTTGGCCCGTGGATCGGCAAGGGTCAAACCGTGGCGCTTGCGGGATCATCCGGCGTCGGGAAAACCACGCTTGCCAATGCGTTAACGGGCGGCGATGCGCTGACCCAAGGTATTCGCGAAGATGACGCGCGCGGCAGGCATACGACCACGGGGCGGTCATTGCACCATTTACCAACAGGCGGCTGGCTGATCGATACGCCCGGAATGCGCGGACTTGGTGTGGCGGATGTCGCCGCTGGGATTGCGGCAACCTTTGAAGAAATCAGCGAGCTTGAAGGCAATTGCAGGTTTCGCGATTGCAAGCACGAGAGTGAACCGGGCTGTGCGGTGCAAGCGGCTGTTGCGACTGGCGCAATTGACCCTGCCCGTCTCAAGCGGTTTCAAAAGCTGGTGCGCGAAGATGCGATGGCCACGGAAACGATCGCGCAGGCCCATGCCCGCAGCCGCAAGTTTGGCAAAACGGTGAAGGCCGCGATGAAGAAAAAAGGGCGGTGATGGGTTAAAACCCATCCTACGTTGTTGTGGCCCATAACATCTGCGCCTCTGTTTCTACGGCGCAGGGCCGCATATCGCGCAGCCGCCCCAGCGCCAGATCAGGCACCTCGCCCGCCATGATCATCATCCGCAAAGCCGCCATGCCAGAGCGGCCACAACCGCCCATGCAATGCACAAGCACGCGAGCGCCTTGGGCCAATCCCGCCAAAACCTGCCGCTCAATCGCCGCCCAGTCAGCGGCTTGCGCAGCAGTTGGCACCTGATAGTCCTCCACAGGCAGGTGCAACCAGACCGCAGGAGCAACATCCAGCCCAAAGCCGATGGCCCCTTTGGCCGCAAGTTCGGACGTCTCTACCATCGTCAGCACAATTGTGGGTGCCCAAGCCCGCACTTGCGCCAAATCACCCGCATAATCGCCGTCCCGCCCTACAAGCGGGCAAAGTGCAAGCGTGCCGCCGCCTGCCGCCAAATCATAGATCGCAAAATCCTGCACCATCACACCTCCGCTGCCGACCTTGCCAAGTGCCGCACTGCCGCGCAAGCGAAACACGGGTGGACGCGCTGGCGTGCAGGCCCTATCCTCACTTGAGCCTCATCCTGACGTTGAAAGTGCCCATGTCCGACACCCCCGCCTATCAAGTCCTCGCCCGTAAATACCGCCCCGAGACTTTCGTTGATCTCGTCGGTCAAGACGCGATGGTGCGCACGCTGAAAAACGCGTTCGAGGCGGACCGGATTGCGCAGGCCTTCATGATGACAGGTATCCGTGGGACAGGGAAAACTACCACCGCACGGATTATCGCCAAGGGGATGAACTGTATCGACCTTGACGGCGCGGGCAAGCCGACGACAGAACCTTGCGGCAAATGCGAGCATTGCGTGGCGATCATGGAAGGGCGGCACGTCGACGTGATGGAAATGGACGCCGCCTCTAACACGGGCGTCGCGAACATCCGCGAGATCATCGATTCGGTGCATTACCGTGCGGCTTCGGCCCGCTATAAGATCTACATCATCGATGAGGTACACATGCTCTCGACGGGTGCGTTCAACGCGCTTCTCAAGACGCTGGAAGAACCCCCCGCCCACGTCAAATTCCTCTTCGCGACGACGGAAATCCGCAAGGTGCCTGTCACGGTCCTCTCGCGCTGCCAACGCTTCGATCTGCGGCGTATCGAGCCAGAAGTCATGATCGCGCTGATGCGCAAGATTGCCACGTCGGAAGGCGCCGAAATCTCCGACGACGCGCTGGCACTGATCACCCGCGCCGCCGAAGGCTCCGCCCGCGATGCGACCTCTCTGCTTGACCAAGCGATCAGCCACGGCGCAGGCGAGACCACCGCCGATCAGGTACGTGCCATGCTCGGGCTTGCGGACCGCGGGCGCGTGCTTGATCTGTTTGATATGATCCTCAAAGGCGAAGCAGCGGCGGCGCTCACAGAGCTGTCCAGCCAATATGCTGACGGGGCCGACCCGATGGCGGTGCTACGCGATCTGGCCGAAATCACCCATTGGATCTCGGTGATCAAGATCACACCCGAGGCTGCTGAAGACCCCACAATCAGCCCCGACGAACGGACACGCGGACAGGCCATGGCCAATGATCTGCCGATGCGCGTGCTCAGTCGCATGTGGCAGATGCTCTTGAAATCGCTCGAAGAAGTGGCGATGGCGCCCAACGCGATGATGGCCGCCGAGATGGCCGTGATCCGGCTCACGCATGTGGCCGACCTGCCCTCGCCCGAGGAACTCGTCAAGAAACTACAAGACGCGACGCCCCCTCCAACGGGCGGCCCCTCAGGCGGGAGACCCGCACCCGTGGGCGGGGCGACCAACGCGATGGGCACCGCACACACCCCGACACACGCCGCACCCACCGGCCCGTCCGCTTCAGGTGCGCAAACCGCCGTGGCCTTGGCCCCCGACGCGCTCGCCCATTATGCGCGGTTCGAGGATATCGTCGAACTGATCCGCCACCACCGCGATGTGAAGCTGCTGGTGGATGTGGAAACGGGGCTGCGGCTCGTCAATTATCAGCCCGGTAGAATCGAAGTGAACCCGACCGCCGATGCGCCCGCCGATCTCCTGGGCCGTCTCGGCTCGCGATTGCAGGCATGGACGGGGAACCGCTGGGCCATCACCGTGGTGAACAATGGCGGCGAGCCAACCATTGCAGAAGTGCGCGACGCCAAGGAAAACGCCCTACGCACCGCCGCGCAAGAACATCCTCTGGTCCAAGCCGTCTTGCTCGCCTTCCCCAAGGCGAAGATCACCGAAATCCGGACCGAAGCCGATAAGGCACAAGAGGCGCTTGTCGATGCCCTGCCCGAAGTGGACGAAGAATGGGACCCTTTCGAGGACAGCTAAATGCGACCCCTTCTCTTGTCTGAGACCCGTAGCGGACGTATCTAATAAGCAACTCACACGACTTTGCAGGAGGCAGATATGCTCAAAAGTTTAGGCGGACTTGGCGATATGGCCAAGATGATGAAACAGGCCCAAGAAATGCAGGGCAAGATGGCCCAGATGCAAGAAGACATGGATAAAATCATGGTGGAGGGTGTCTCCGGCGCAGGTCTGGTCAAGGCCACCGCAACCGCCAAAGGCGAGCTAAAGGCGCTCGACATTGACCCGTCGATCTTCAAGGCAGACGACAAAGAAGTCGTTGAAGACCTCATCCTCGCCGCGATCAAAGACGCACAGCAAAAGGCCACCGAGCGCTCACAGTCCGAAATGCAGAAAATGGCCGAAGCGATGGGCATGCCGGCTGGCATGAACCTGCCGTTTTAACATGGCAAGCGGGACGGACGACCTCGACAATCTGATCGCGCTCTTGGCGAAACTTCCGGGGCTTGGGCCACGGTCTGCGCGGCGTGCCGTCCTGCATCTGATCAAAAAGCGTAGCCTCGTGCTGATCCCCTTAGCCGAGGCGATGCACCGCGTTGGCGCAACCGCCCGCGAATGCCTCAACTGCGGCAATATCGGCAGCACAGATATTTGTGACATCTGTGCTGCGGAAAGGCGGGCAACGGGGCAGATTTGCGTCGTTGAAGATGTGGCCGATCTATGGGCGATGGAACGCTCGGGTGTGTTCAAAGGGCGCTATCATGTGCTTGGCGGCACGCTCTCTGCGCTTGATGCTGTCGGGCCCGATGAATTGCGCATCCCCAAACTGCTCGACCGGATCACATCCGAGGGGATCCAAGAGGTGATCCTCGCGCTTGGTGCGACCATCGACGGGCATACAACCGCCCATTATATCGCTGACCAAATTCCGCATATCATGGTCACATCACTGGCCCAAGGCGTGCCAGTGGGGGGCGAGCTGGACTACCTCGACGATGGCACGATCACCGCAGCCCTGAATGCGCGAAAAGCACTCTAAGCAAATTATACTGCGTCGTTTCCGACCATCAGCCTGATTCTGACTGGAAACGGACCCAAAAGTGCTTATGAAGCAGGAAAAGTTTATCTTGAAGTGATTGCGTGTGCACGCATAGTCCGGAGCAAAGAATGTCGAACACCCAAAAACCACAAACGCTCGATTTTGAAAACGAGCGAGGGGCATCCCGTTCAAAATGGGTGGCGGCAGGACTGGTGATTGCCATCGTTGGCTGGATGGGCAGCGGGTTTTTCGCACCTGCCGATGACACCGCGACGACCGCAACGACAGAGACCGCGGCGCGGATTGTCTCCGTCGCAGTGACGCCTTCGACGGCGCAAACAGTCGCGCAATACTTTGTGGCCGAGGGGCAAGCGCTGCCAGACCGCGAAACCAATTTACGCGCCGAAGCGACGGGGCAAATCAAAGAAGTCGTTGTCAAAAAAGGGGACCTCGTCGCCGCAGGGGACGTGATCGCACGCTTTGATATCGCGCAAAACGAGGCCGACCTGAACCGCGCCCAAGAAGAGCAGATTCGCGCAAAACGCGAGTTCGAGAATGCCGAGACATTGCTCGATCGTGGCGTGGCGACCAATGACCGTCTGGCGCAAGCGCGCGCCGCTTTGGCCTCTGCCGAGGCAGCCCTGACGGCGGCGCAGAAATCCTTTGAAAACAGCGAAATAACGGCGGCCTTTGCAGGTCGGGTGGAATCGCTGGATCTGAACGAAGGTGAGTTCGTCACCTCAGGCAGCGACGTTGGTCACATTGTCGACAACACCCCGCTGACGGTGACAATCCAAATTCCGCAACAGTCCTTGCGCGATATCAAAACGGGCCAAACGGCCGTGGTCAAATTCATCACCGGAGAAGAGCGGACAGGCACTGTCACCTTTGTCGGCACCAGCGCCGATGCGGCAACGCGCACCTTCCTTGCCGAGATCACCGTTGAAAACGAAGACGGCGCAGTGCCAGCGGGCGTCAGCGCGGAAATTCGCATTCCAATCGGCGAGGTGACCGCGCATTTCATGTCGCCTGCGATCCTCTCACTGGGGACGGATGGCACCTTGGGCGTCAAAACCGTCGATACAGACAATACCGTTGTCTTCCAGCCCATCGCAATCGAGCGCGCACAGACAGATGGCATTTGGGTCAGCGGGCTTGCGGACGAGGCGCGGATCATCACCATCGGCCAAGCCTATGTGAACAATGGCGAGGTCGTGAACCCGTTGAGTGAAACAGAGCTCGCAGAGGCCACACAATGAACGCCATCATTGACGCTGCTTTTTCCAGATCCCGTGTTGTCGCGCTTCTTTTCTTTGCGATCCTGATCATTGGCGCTGTCGCCTACAAAAACATTCCGAAAGAAAGCACGCCCGAAATTCCGATCCCGTTTGCCTATGTATCTACAGGTATCGACGGCATTTCACCTGAAGATAGCGAACGGCTTTTGATTGATCCGTTAGAGACCGAACTGGCCTCGCTGACAGGGCTGCGGACGATGACGGCCCATGCGGGCGAAGGCTTCGGCAACGTCCAGCTGGAGTTTGAACCGGGCGGAGATGTGGCGCAGGCCATGGACAAGGTGCGCGAGGCTGTTGATCGGGCCAAGGGCAACCTGCCCGATGATGCGCGCGAACCCACAGTGACCGAGATTAACACGGCGCTTTTCCCGATCCTGACCGTGATCCTGTCCGGCCCCGTGCCAGAGCGCGCGCTCAATGATTTTGCCAATGAACTCAAAGATAACCTTGAGGCAATCACTGGCGTGCTTGAGGTCGATGTGGGGGGCGAGCGGACCGAACTGCTCGAAATCCTGCTCGATCCAACGGTGTTTGAGACCTACAATATCTCGTTTGACGAGTTGATCGGCCAGATCAGCCGCAATAACCGCTTGATTGCCGCTGGTGCGATCGAGACCGGCGCAGGCCGCCTTGTGCTCAAGGTGCCCGGCCTGATTGAGAATATCGACGACGTGTTGGAAATGCCCGTCAAGGTGCGCGACGGCACGGTCGTTACCTTCGCCGATGTGGCCACAATCCGCAGTACATTCGAGGATCCGACCAGCTTTGCGCGGATCAACGGACAGCCTGCACTGGCGCTTGAATTGAAAAAGCGGTCAGGCTCGAACATCATCGAAACCGTGACAGAGGCCAAAGAGGCCATCGCGAAAACGCAAGCTGGCTGGCCGAATACGGTCAAGATCAACTACCTGCAAGACGAAAGCAAACAAGTGAAATCCCTGCTCAGCGACCTTGAGGCCAACGTGATCGCCGCCATCCTGCTGGTGATGGTCGTAATCGTCTGGGCACTTGGATTGCGCTCCGCGTTGCTGGTTGGTCTTGCCATTCCGGGCGCCTTCCTGACAGGTGTCGCGGCGCTTTGGTTCATGGGCTACACGATGAATATCATCGTGCTTTTCTCTCTGATCCTTGTGGTCGGGATGCTCGTCGACGGGGCCATCGTCACCGTCGAATTGGCAGATCGCAACCTGCAAGACGGCGCAGACGCCAAGACCGCCTATGCCGACGCGGCAAAGCGTATGGCGTGGCCTATCATCGCCTCGACACTCACCACGCTTTCGGTGTTCTTCCCGCTTTTGTTCTGGAAGGGCATGGTTGGCGAATTCATGAAATTCATGCCGATCACTGTCATCCTGACCCTGACGGCATCGCTGTTCATGGCCTTGATCTTTATCCCTGTCACGGGTGGGCTTACAGGCAAGCGGCGTCCGCTTTCGCAACGCGACAAGCAGACGTTTTATGAAACGGAACAGGGCGATCCGCGCAAATTGCGGGGCGGGATCGGCGTCTATGTGAGGATGCTGAACTGGGCGATTTTGCGCCCCGGTGCGACGATCCTTTTTGCCGTCGCCATGCTCTTGGGCAGCTTCGGGATCTACGGTAAACTGGGACATGGCGTGACATTTTTCCCAAGCCAAGAACCCGATTTCATGCAGGTTCAGGTGCGCGCGCGTGACAACTTCTCAATCTTCGAGCGTGACGCGCTGGTGCGGATCGTTGAAGACCGCCTCTTGGAGAAAGAGGAAATTCGCAGCGTTTATGCCAAAACCACCGCCGCCAATAATGAGGATGCCGAGATTATCGGCACCATTCAGCTCGAACTGGTGGACTGGGACGCGCGGCGTAAGGCCGACATTTTAAGCGAAGAAATTCGGGCCGATATGTCCGATATCGCAGGCATCGACCTTCAAGTTGAAATCGCACAAGGCGGCCCGAGCTCTGGCAAGCCCGTGAGCCTGAAGATCATTTCCAATGATCGGGCGGCACAGCTTGTTGCGGTCACTCAAGTACGCGAGCAAATGGACAAGATAGGCGGATTCACAGATGTGACCGATACCAGCCCCCTGCCCGGTGTCGAGTGGCGTCTGCGTGTGGACCGCTCCGAGGCGGCCCGCTTTGGGGCGGATGTGTCCTTGCTTGGCCAAGCGGTGCAACTGCTGACCCAAGGGATTACCGTGGCCGATTACCGCCCCGACAATGTGGACGGTTCGGTCGATATTCGAGTCCGTTTCCCGTCCGCCGACCGGACCTTGGAAGAGTTGGAATCGCTGCGGGTGCCGACCAATTCCGGCTTGATCCCGATTTCGAACTTCGTGACGTTTGAGCCTGCGCCACGCACGGGCACGATCAACCGCGTCAATCAGGATCGGGTCGTGACCATCGAATCCAACGTCGGGCCGGGGGTGCTTGTTGACGATCAGGTCAAAGCCCTCAAATACTATCTTGAAAAGGCGGATCTGCCCGATGGGGTGACGTGGACATTCGGCGGCGAAGCGCAAGACCAGCAAGAATCGATGATCTTCCTGATGAGCGCCTTTGCCTCGGCGATCTTGTTAATGTTCGTGATTCTGCTGACGCAGTTCAACAACTATGGGCAAGCCTTTATGGTGATGTCCGCGATCGTGTTTTCGATTGCAGGGGTTCTTTTGGGGCTTTTGGTGACGGGCCGTCCCTTTGGGATCGTCATGGGCGGGATCGGTGTGATCGCGCTTGCGGGGATCGTGGTGAACAACAACATCATCCTGATCGACACCTATAACGATCTGCGCAAAACCGGCATGGCCCCGAAAGAGGCCGCCTTGCGCACAGGCGCACAGCGTCTACGGCCCGTCATGCTGACCTCGGTCACAACGGCACTTGGCCTTATGCCGATGGTGATCGGGTTGAATATCAACTTCTTCACCCGCGAGATCATCTATGGCGCGCCCTCAACTCAGTGGTGGACAGAGCTATCAAGTGCCATCGCAGGGGGCTTGACCGTGGCCACCGCGCTCACCCTGTTGGTCACACCTGCCATGCTGATTTTTGGCGAAAACATGCGGGAAAACAGGCTGGCAAGGCGCGCGCGGCGCGCTGAGAAACGCGCCATCAAGGCGCGCGCAACCCCAGCCGAGTAAAACAAAAACGCCGCTCACGGGAAACCGGAGCGGCGTTTTACTCATGTGCGGTCAGATGGGATTAATCGTCGTCGCCCTCATCGTCATCTGGAAGGTTAAAGAAACTGTCGGCGTCAGAAACGTCGAGGTTCTTATGCTCGTCTTCGTCATCGTCATCACCGCGTGGGTCGGACAGGCTAAACGCCTCAAGGCCCGCCATGGAGCTTGGCATCTTTGGCTCTGGCGCCATGCCCAAGGATTGCTCTGTGCTGACCAGCTTGCGACGCTCGTCATCGGTCATCAAGCCGCCCTCTTTGGCCTTCTTTGCGTTGGCCTTTTGCACGGCCGCGTCCAGTTCGGACTGTTTGCACAGACCCAAAGCAACAGGATCAATCGGATCAATGTTGTTGATGTTCCAGTGGGTGCGCTCACGGATCGCGAGAATGGTCGGCTTGGTCGTGCCGACCAGTTTGGCGACCTGACCGTCGGACAATTCTGGGTGGAACTTCACCAACCAATAGATCGAGGCAGGACGGTCCTGACGCTTGGAAAGCGGTGTATAACGTGGGCCGCGACGCTTTTCTTCGCCCGCAGAGGCAGGGTTAAAGAGCAGCTTCAGCTTGTGGTTCGGGTTCTTTTCCGCGGCATCAATCTCGGCTTGGGTCAGCTGTTTGTTGGACACAGGGTCAAAGCCCTTCACGCCAGTCGCAACATCACCGTCCGCGATGCCTTGGACTTCAAGTTCGTGCAAGCCACAGAAATCGGCGATTTGCTTGAACGTGATTGTTGTATTGTCACACAGCCAAACTGCGGTGGCTTTCGCCATAATGGGTAGATCAGACATCAATGGTCTCCTTATCAGCAGACAAAACTTTCCCGCGCCCTTAAACTGGGCTGACCCACTTTTGGGCCGGGTTCACATTGTCGGGGAACTTGAAGTCCGTATAAGGCGGGATCACGCTTTAGGAAAGATCAAAATGTTACGCTTTTTTGTTGCTTTAGCCCTGCTCGCCGCGCCCACCTATGCCGAGGACCGCGCAGGCGCATTCGATTATTACGTTTTGTCGCTGTCATGGTCGGCCAATTGGTGCGCGCTTGAGGGTGACGGACGCAACTCGCCGCAATGCGACGACAGCACCGAATTCGGTTAGGTCATGCACGGGCTTTGGCCGCAATACGACTATGGCTATCCTGCCAACTGCCGCACTTCCGAGCGACCACCCTCACGCCAGCAGACCGAAGCCATGGCCGATATCATGGGCACCTTGGGCCTTGCTTGGTATCAATGGAACAAACACGGCGTCTGCGCGGGCCTGCCAGCCGATGACTATTTCGCAGTGGCGCGCGCAGCCTACGACCGCGTGACACGCCCCGCCGTTTTCCGCAAACTCGAAAAAACCGTGACCCTGCCTGCATCCCTCATCGAAGACGCTTTTGTCAAAGAGAACCCCGACATGCCCCGCGATGGCATCACGATCACCTGCCAGCAGGGCTATATCCAAGAGGCGCACATCTGCCTGACCCGCGACCTTGAATTCCGCACATGCGGCGCGGATGTGATCCGCGACTGCGCCCTGACCTCCGCCCAATTTGACCCCATGCGCTAGGAAGATCTATGAAACTGATTATTGATACTGATCCCGGCGTTGATGACGCCATGGCCATTGCTCTTGCGCATGCCATGCCCGAGATTGACCTCATTGGCCTGACGGCCTGCTTCGGCAATACCTTTGTGTCGCAATCGAGCCGCAACGCCCGCTATATCTGTGACCTGCTTGGCTTCGCGGTGCCAGTCGCCGAAGGGGCCAGCCTGCCTTACGGCGAAACTGACTATGTGCCCTCCGCTAACGTGCATGGACCCGAGGGCTTGGGCAACATCGAGACCATTTCGCAAATCGGCAAGAATATCGACGAGAGTGCTGCCGCATTCCTCGTGCGCATGGCCGCAGAGCACAAAGGCGAGCTTGTGGTATGTGCCGTGGCGCCCTTGACCAATATCGCGGATGCGCTCGCCCTTGATCCCGCCTTTGCGTCCAATGTCAAAGAGCTTGTCATCATGGGCGGTGCCTATCAGCACAACGGGAACATCACGCCCTACGCCGAAGCCAATATCTTTCACGACGCCAAGGCCGCAGACGCCGTTTTCGCCGCTGACATTCCGATCAAAATGATCGGGCTTGATGCGACAATGCTCACGCTTTTGACACCGCACGACTTTCACGAACTTGCGCTGCACGCGCCGAAGATCGGGGGGTTCATCGAGCATATCTCCAAATTCTATTTAGAGTTCTACCGGAGCGTTGGCGTGATGACGGGTTGCCCCATGCATGATGCAACGGCAGTTTTGGCCTGTACGCACCCGGAAAACTTTACCTTTGAAGAGGTCGGGCTGCGCGTCGTTCTTGATGGCAAAGAGATTGGGCAAACCATTGCAGACGACACGCGGCCGAGGGTGCAGGTCGCAGTCAGCGTCGCGGGGAAATGGGCCGTCGATCTGTTCAAGGAGCGGATCGTCAGCTTAGGCTGACCCCCAAATCCAGCCCAAGCAATGCCTGATCCGCAGGCATTGCCCGCTTGCCCGCACGTTGCGCCACCGTGATCTCGACCGCGCCCGCGCCGCAAGCAATCGTGAAGCCATGCAGGACTTGCCCCGCATCACCCGCGCCGTCGGCCAAACGGGATCCCAAAAGCTTCACACGTTCCTCACCAGCCATGCACCACGCCCCCGGAAAGGGGGACAAGCCTCGGATCAGGCGGTCCACCTCAACAGCAGGTTTGGTCCAGTCGACGCGCGCCTCCGCTTTGTCGATTTTGGCGGCATAGGTGACTCCGGCCTCAGGTTGCACCTGAGGTAACAAAGTGTCGTAATCTGCAAGCGCCCGCAAAATCAGCGCCGATCCCATCTGTGACAGACGATCGTGCAACTGCCCCGTCGTCTCTTCTGCGCCAATATCCAAGCTTTCGCGCAGCAACACAGGACCTGTATCCAGCCCCGCCTCCATCTGCATGATGCACACACCCGTCTGGGCATCCCCCGCCATAATCGCGCGGTGAATCGGTGCAGCCCCGCGCCAGCGCGGCAGCAGAGAGGCGTGAATATTCAGGCAACCACGCACAGGCGCATCCAGAACTATTTGCGGCAGGATCAAACCATAAGCCACGACAACAGCGATATCGGCCTCAAATGCCGCAAATTCCGCCTGCTCGGCATCGCCTTTCAGCGACACAGGGTGGCGGACAGGCAAGCCCAATTCCTCGGCCTTCGCCTGCACAGGACTTGGGCGATCATTCTTGCCACGGCCCGCAGGGCGCGGCGGCTGCGAATAGACGGCAACAACATCATGCCCCGCGGTGACCAAAGCGGCGAGCACAGGCACCGAAAATTCCGGCGTTCCCATAAAAATGATGCGCATCACATGGCCCTCTTTGGTTCTCAAATATCCCCGCCGGAGGCTCCGACGATGCTACCCACGCAACTTCGCGGATTTTTTCACCAGCATCTCGCGCTTGGTGCGGCTCAGGTGGTCGATATACATCTTGCCTGCCAAATGGTCGATCTGGTGCTGCACCGATGTCGCCCAAAGGCCAACAAAGTCACGGCGGTCCCAGACCCCGTCCTCGTTCATAAACCGCACCGTCACGGCGCGCGGACGGCTTACCTTTGCGCTGACATAGGGGAGATTCGGAGAGCCTTCCTCATGCTCGCGCGGCTCGATAGAGCTGTGCAAGATAGAGGGGTTGGCCATGCGCACGGCCTTTCCGCGCTCGCTGCTGGCGTCCACCACGGCCAAGGCCAGCCCGATCCCCAACTGCGGTGCCGCAAGACCCACACCCGGCATATTGTCCATCGCGACAATCATCTCGTCCCAGATCGCACGGATTTCGTCGGTAATCGCCGTGAC
Organism: Yoonia sp.; assembly: GCA_029252195.1. Lineage (GTDB taxonomy): Bacteria > Pseudomonadota > Alphaproteobacteria > Rhodobacterales > Rhodobacteraceae > Yoonia. The sequence continues at coordinate 11,793 of JAQXBV010000063.1, read as the reverse complement.
GGGGGCGGCAGGGGTCCGCAGTGCCTTATGGGGATACATCACAAAGGGGCGGGTCATGTGGCCTCCGGATAATCGATACACAAAACGCCATCGAGATGGTCGCGCTCGTGCTGCACACAGGCCGCAGCAAAGCCTTCAAACGAGCCCACCTGCAACTCGCCATCCAAATCCTGCCAGCGCAGGTCAACGCGCGCGGGGCGCGCCAGACGGCTTTTGCAATCAGGAATCGACAGACACCCCTCGTCGTGCGCTGCCATCTCCGCGGAGACAGACACAATCTCGGGGTTCACAAAGACCATCGGGCTTGGATCACCCGTTTTCCACGTCGTATCCATCACGAAAATGCGCTGCGTCAACCCCACCTGCGGTGCCGCTAAACCACGCCCGGGGGCGGCATACATCACCGCGAGCATCTCTGCCACGACATCTTCGAGCGCCGCGTCAAACGCCGTGACAGCTGCGCAGACCTCGCGCAGAACGGGATCAGGCAGCAAACGTAACTCCATTAGCTGCGTGCCATTTCGCGTTTCAGCTTTTGCATTTTGCGGGTGATCATCTGACGGCGCAGGGGTTTGAGGTAGTCGATAAACAACTTCCCATCCAAATGGTCGATCTCATGCTGGACGCAGGTGGACCAAAGCCCGTCGAACGTCTCTTGCACCTCCTTGCCATCCAGATCGGTCCACTTGACCTTCACAGACGCAGGGCGCTCAACTTCGGCATATTGGTCGGGGATCGACAAGCAGCCCTCGTCGTAGACGGATGTTTCGTCCGACGACCAAATGATCTCGGGGTTGATCAAGACCATCGGCTGGGGCGTCGCGTTCTCTTCTTTCACGCAATCCATCACCAGCAAGCGAGACATCACCGCAATCTGGGGGGCGGCCAAACCAATGCCGGGTGCGTCATACATTGTCTCCAACATATCGTCGGCAATGCGGCGCAAATCATCGTTGAACACAGCTACAGGGGCCGTGATCTTTTTAAGGCGGGGATCGGGATGGATCAGAATGTTGCGCAATGTCATGACTGCGATTTAAACGCTGATGTCGCGTATCGCAAGGGACTCGAGTTTACTATTGCACTCGGCGACCTTCGGTCTAGCTTGACGCGGCAACAATAGGACCCGACATGACCATTCATCACGCCATGCCCGCATTTGATTTTACAACCCACCGGAACCACCTCGGTGATCGCAGCTCCAAATGGGGGAACGTCGACAAATTTCTCGGTAAAAAGGCGGCGCCTGACACTTTGGCAATGTGGCTTGCACAGATGGATTTCCAGCCCGCCCCATGCCTGCAAAACGCGATGGAACTTCTGCGGGCAGAAGGTGAATACGGTTACTTCACGGGGTTGGACAAATTTTTTGAACAGATTTCATGGTGGTATGAAACGCGCCACGGTTGGTCGCCAGATCCCGCGCATATGTTCGTCACGCACGGCATCGGGAATGCGATTGGCATCACGCTGCAAGCCATGACAGAGCCGGACGATGGGATTATCATTTTTAGCCCCGTCTACAATGAATTTCAGGGCAAAATTCAGCGCAACGGTCGCACTGTTGTTTCATCAAAACTGCTGGTTGATGAGGCAGGTGTTTACCGCATGGACCTTGCCGGTCTTGAAGCACAACTGACAGGACGCGAAAAGGCGGTGCTCTTTTCGACGCCTCATAACCCCGCAGGTCGGGTCTGGGAGGTCGAGGAACTGGGCGCACTTGCAGATTTCTGTCTGCGCCACGACCTGCTCCTCATTTCTGATGAAATCCATCACGATCTGGTATTCCCCGGCGCCAAACATGTCCCCACCGCAGTGGCAGCGCCGCAAATCCTGCCAAATCTGATCGCGATGTCTGCCGCGTCAAAGACATTCGATATTGCAGGTTTGAGAACAGGTTATGTCATCATTCCTGACGAAAAATTGCGGACGCGGTTCGGCGCATTGCACAGAGCGCTCGACATTCAAGCGAATCGCGCTGGCCTAGAGCTGACACGGGCGGCCTATACAACCGAAGGCGCAGCATGGGTGGATGGCCTGATGGCTGTATTGGACACCAACCGCAAAATATTCTGTGGCGGGGTCAACGCAATCCCGGGTATGTCGGCGATGCCGATGCAGTCGACGTTTTTGGCGTGGGTCGATTTTGATGGAATCGGGATGACCTCTGAGGAGGTTCGCCAGCGAATCACATCAGATGCACGGTTGGTTCCCAGTCCAGGAGAAATATTTGGTCTGGGCGGCGAAACGTGGTGCCGCTTCAACATCGGCGCGCCGACGTCAGTCATCACAGAAGCCGTTGCGCGACTACAGGCGGCCTTTGCAGACCTGCAATAATCAGTAAGAGATCAGCCCAGCTGGCACGAAGTTGGGCTGTTCGTAATCCACAGGCGCTGTCTCTTTGACAGGGTGTAACCACTTGAAATCAAAGACACGTTCGTCGCCTTCGTCAGCTGAATCCACGATCAGACACTGATACAAATGGCGCGATCCGTCGTAAATTTCGACGCGGCCACGCACCTTGTCCGCCACATTCGCATCCAACGCAAATCCACCATCCCAAAGCCTGCGGATCGCGTAGACGTCATCACCATCATGCACACACAAGCGGGTGCTGCGCCGAAGCGCGTTTTTACGCGCTTGCTCAAGCCCTTGCCTTACAGCGTCAGGTAGAAAATCGTTCATGGCGAGCCCTCCGTTAACCAGAGGATGGCGCGCAATATGTGAAGATCAAGTAACAAAATTCGCCGCAATGCAGCAATGTTACTTAAAATCCAATCATTTATGCCGTCGCCTTGGGCCGCAACACATGCGGTTTCGCCGCATCATACAGCGCGGAGTCCGCAAATCCGTGATTTTCGCCCAAGGCGGGGCCCACCAGAATCAGCGCCGTCCGCGTGATTTTCGCCGCCCGCACCTGCTCGCGCACTGACATCAAGGTCCCGCGAATGATCTGCTGATCGGGCCAGCCGACACGGTAAACCACCGCCACAGGGCAATCCTCACCGTAATAAGGCGCCAACTGCCGCTCGATCTCGCGCAAGGCCCGAATGCCAAGGTGAATGGCCAGCGTCGCCCCTGTCTTGGCAAAGTTCTCCAAGGTTTCGCCCGCTGGCATTCCCGTCGACTTCATCGACATGCGGGTCAAAATGATCGACTGCGCCACCTCGGGCACCGTCAACTCGGTTCCCAACGCCGCCGCCGCCGCCGCATAGGCGGGCACACCGGGAATGATCTGGTAATCAATTCCGTCAGCCTTCAAACGCCTGATCTGCTCGGCAATCGCCCCGTAAAGCGACGGATCACCCGAATGCACCCGCGCCACGTTCTGCCCCTTGGCATGGGCTGCCAAAATCGCGCCGTGCGTATCATCCAGCGTCATCGGCGCGGTATCCATCACCAGCGCCCCTGGAGGCGCGCAAGCCACAACAGCCTCAGGCACCAACGACCCTGCATAGAGACACACCGGACATTCGCCAATAATCCGCGCCGCCTTCAGCGTCAAAAGTTCCGGATCACCCGGACCCGCACCAATAAAATAAACCGTCATTTTCTATGTCCAATCAAACTCTCGCCGAAGGCTTCCGCATTTGAAAAATGCGGATCACGCAGCTCCGGACAGATCCCCATCAATTTTCCGCGCATAGCCGCGCGGCGTAAACATGCGCGGCCCCTCACCAAGCTGGGCTAGTCGCGAATTGCTCGACCCCACAAGCACGACCGTCAGCATATCAACCTCGTCGACCTGCAAATCCGCCAAACGGCGGTAGCGCACATATTCCTCAGGCCGCCCCAAAGAACTCGCCAGCATGACAGGCGTATCCGCAGGCCTATGCTGCAACAGAATATCGCGGGCCTCGGCAAGCAACGTCCGCCGCGTCTTGGACACAGGATTATAGAAAGCGATCACAAAATCGCCTTCGGCTGCGGCCTTAAGCCTGCGCAAAATATCGTCGCGCGGGGTGAGCAAATCCGACAGGGAAATCGTGCAGAAATCATGACCCAAAGGCGCGCCGGCCCGTGCTGCCGCCCCCTGCAAGGCACTCACACCGGGCGAGCACACCACGTCAACACGGCGCGCGGCATCCGACACACCCATCTCGGCCTCAGTGCGGTCCAAAAGTTCAAACACCAAAGCACCCATCGCATAAATGCCCGCATCGCCCGAACACACGAGAGCGACATTCTTGCCCTTGCCCGCCTGTTCCAACGCATAGCGACACCGCGCTTCCTCGCCACCCAGCGGGAAATCGGAGCGATCCTTGCCAATCGCCAATGGCCCCAGAAGGTCGATATAAAGCCCGTAGCCGACCAGTTCCTCGGCCTCGGCCACCAGTCGCGACACTTCAGGCGTGCGCCAAGCAGCCTGCCCTGGACCAATCCCAACAACCGACAAGCGGCCCCTTGGGCGACCCTTCAGCGCCGTCAGCGGCGTAGATGAAATTGCAATCGCACATGTCGCATTCGCCGTCTTGCGCTTACTCACCAGCAACGTGGCATCCGCCCCAGCCTGTGCCAGTGCTGCGGCCTCCGATACCCCATGGGTGCCGACTTCTGCAAACACCACATCAGAGGGATTTGCCAACCTCGGCGTCTCGGCCTCCAAGGCTTCCGCCTCAAACAAGCGCATCGGCACGCCCAGTCCCTTCGCCAATTCAATAATCGCAGGCTCATCCGCCTTGAGCGTAATCGTATTGACCGATTGAATGGCCTCTGGCGCAACTTTGGCCTCGTCCAGCACACTGAGAACCAAGGCTAACAACTCATCAGGGTCACAATTGCGCGCACAGCCGACGCCAAGCGTTAAAACCTGCGGCGCAAACTGCAAATGGTCCTCGCCCAGATCGCCATGACGCTCCGTGCCACAGGAAATGCGCAAGCCGTCACCTTTTGGCAAATCCGCCAGCCAAGGCGCATCGCCCGTGACCGTCGCGCCCGTACCAGAAAGCAGCGACGCCATCGCCCCCTTCGCATCCACAGGGTTCACCAACGTCCAGCCCGCTGGCGGCTCATCCAAAGCCACACCCAAGGCCACATCGCCCGCCGTCGTGACCGCCGCCACAGCGCCCAGCGCTTCAGCAATCCGGGCGGCCAAACGGTTCGCCCCACGGTGCCCGCCAAGAAGCGGCACAACAACAGACCCGTCATCCGAGACCGAAATCACAGGCGGCTCTGACCGCTTATCCATCAAAAGCGGTGCCAAAGCACGGATCAAAATCCCCGACGCACAGACCCCCACAACAGGTATGCCTGCCGCGAACAAATCCCGCACATGATCCAAGGCATTGGGGAAAAACGTATCCGCCTTTTCAACACGCCCCTCACGGCCATGCACCTTTGCGCCCAAAATAGCGGCCACTTTATGCGCAGTCACTTCGCCCGAACGCGACAGCGCCACAACAACAGGTTTCATAGCCATGGATCGGCCCCCTTGGTCAGTAGTATCATTGAAAAATATGGTGCAGTTTCTGGCGCATCTTTCAGCGGCAAAACCACCTCTTGCGGCAGCGTCGCACGCTCGACATATGTGGCACGATCCGTCAGGCTAAGGCCCTCGATCACACCGCGAATTTTCGCCAAATGGCGACCGACCTTCATGATGACGACGCTCTCCGCGCCCTCAATCCGTTCGCGCAGTTCCTGCTCTGGTAACGGACCGGGCAACACAGTCAACCGCTCGTTACGCGCCGCCAGCGGCATCCCCGCCCTTGCGGCACAAGCCGTGATCGACGTCACACCGGGCACAACCTCAACGCGGTATTTGTCCGACAACCGCGCAAACAAATACATAAACGAGCCATAGAAAAACGGATCGCCCTCACACAGACAAACCACATCGTGACCCGCATCCAAGGCCGCTGCAATATCCGCAGCCCCCTTATCATAGGCCGCCTGCGCAGGGGCGCGCTCCACGGTCATCGGCACATCCATCACGATCTCAACCGTATCAGGTGCAATCAAATCCGCGGCAATGGAACGCGCAAAACTATCGCCACCCGCCAACGACGGATAGGCCACAACCGCCGCCCCTTCGATTAACCGCGCCGCCCGCAAGGTGATCAAATCGGGCGCACCTGGCCCGAGGCCAACCCCGTAAAGAATTCCGCTCATCGCTTCACCAAACTCCACTGGGTCACAGGCATCGCAGGCCGCCAACCCGTGAGGCGACCAACAGGCTCCGCACGGCAGACAGAAATGCGCACCAAATCACCACCAAATTCCGCATGCAGCTTCATCAATTCGGCCTCGCTCTCCAACGTCACCGCATTTGCCACCAAGCGGCCAAGCGGGCGCAGGGCAGCCCAAGCGGTCTCAAAGGTGGCGCGGCTCAATCCACCACCGATGAAAATCGCATCGGGCGCAGGCAATCCTCCAAGCGCATCAGGCACTGTGCCCTCAACCAACTCCAGCTTCGGCGTACCAAGCGCCATGGCGTTGGTGCCTGCCATCGCACGACGGTCCGCACGTGGCTCAATCCCAATCGCACGAGCATAGCGTGCGGCACGCATCCACTCTATAGCAACCGATCCGGAGCCACAGCCGATATCCCACAAAAGTGCGCCGCGCATCGGCATCAGCTTGGCAAGCGTCGCCGCACGAATTTCCTGTTTGGTCATTGTGCCGTCAGACTGAAACAAAACATCTGCCAAGCCCGGAACCCGTGGCAACAAGGCCGCATCGGGCGCCGCGATGCACTCGACGGCCAGCGTATTAAACGCAGGGACCACATGATCCCACGCATCCGCCATGCCATCAAAGCGCGCCTCGTCTTTGCCACCCATCGCGGCTAGCACGGTTATCTTAGACTGGCCAAAGCCACGCTCGGTCAGAAACTTAGCGATCTGTGCAGGGGTCTCGGCCCCTGTCGTCAGCACCAAAAGTTGCGCATCAGGCTGGATAAACGCGATCATCTGCTCGACAGGGCGGCCGTGCACAGTCAGCGTTTCAACATCAGCCAAGGACCAACCCATCCTTGCGGCGGCCAATTGGAAAGCAGAGAGTTGCGGATGATAAACGATCTCGGCAGGATCCAGTGCCCTCCCAATGCGCGCGCCTACCGAAAACCAAAGCGGGTCGCCGGTGACTAGGACAACCGCACGCTTGCCACGCAAGCTCTCAATTGTCTCGACCATCGCGTTAAAAGGAGACGGCCAAGCCAAACGGATGGCCTTGGCATTCCCGGCCAAGGCATGGTGACGCTCGCCTCCGATAATGACCTCCGCCGCAGCAACAACGGCACGGGTCGCTGGCGTCAAACCATCCAAACCATCCTCGCCAATCCCAACGATATGGAGCCAAGCATTAGACATCCGCGCACCCCAATTTCTGTTCGGAAATTGGGACAAAATCTGTGAAGATTTTGATGACCGCTCTCATCTGATGTCCTCTGGTAAACCAGCGGCCAGTGCATTCACTGCGGCAGAGGCCATGGCAGAGCCACCGCGCCGACCACGGAGTGCAACAAACTCGCACCCCCGCGGATTGGCGGCCAATTCGGCCTTGCTCTCGGCTGCGCCAATAAAGCCGACAGGGAACCCCAAGATGACCGCAGGTTTCGGTGCGCCCGCGTCAATCAACTCCAATAAATGAAACAAAGCGGTTGGCGCGTTACCGACAGCGACGACGGCACCGTCTAGCTTATCAGCCCATAATTCCACCGCCGCCGCAGACCGCGTATTCTCAATCGACTTCGCCAAGGCAGGAACATCCGGATCATTGAGCGTGACGATCACCTCATTGCCCGCAGGCAAATAGCGGCGAATAATGCCTGCACCCACCATTTCACAATCGCAAAGCACGGGCGCGCCGGCCTGCAACGCGGCATGACCGGCCGCAAAAGCGCCCTTCGACCACGCCAGACGATCCGCAACCTCTATCATACCACAAGCATGGATAAGACGCGTGATCAGCGGATGCATATCGGTCTGAAACCGGTCCAAACGGGCCTCTTTGCGCACTGTGGCAAAGCTGGCCGCATAGATGGCAGCGGGGTCTTTTTCATATGGGCGCAATGGGGCGGCTTTCAGCAATTTGGCGGTTAAGACTTTTTCGACTTACGCGCGCTTTCGGGACCATGCGGATGTTTTGCATGCGGGTATTGCGCGTGCACATGATCATGGTCGTGATGGTGATGATGATCGTGGTCATGCGGATGATCGTGATCGTGGTGGTGATCATGATCGTGATGGTGCTCTGCAGCGACCAGACGGCACATCCCCGTGCAAAATGTATCGCAATGCACACAATCAGCGACATTGGATCCCGGCGCAGAAGCGCCCTGCCCCTCGACATGGTGATGATGGCTCTCTTGAACAGCGCCGACCTCGGCTTCAAAGCCAAGCACCTGCGTCCGGTATTTGCACAGCACGCAAGTTGGCGGCGGCGTATCGGAGAAAGCAGCATGGCCTGCACGGTCTTCTGGTGCAATCGTGACCTGCTTGCCCCCCTCAAGTGCCAAAACCTGCGTGCGATAGCCACAGGTGCCGCAGTTGGGCGGGGGGTTCTTTCCGGTTTGCTCTATAATCCGCTCGGCGAAGGTCTCCAAGACCTTGGGATGATCCCCCAAATACCCAGCTTTCACAAATGTGATCTCTGGATGTTCGGCCGCGACCTGATCGGTGAATCCATAAATCCGGTCGATCAAAATCCCCGAGAACAAGAAATACGGGAATACGATGACACGTTTGTAGGGCAGCCGCGCAACATGCTGCAAGCAAGGTTCGACCAGCGGGAACGTCACGCCAGAATAGCCGACTTCAGCCCAGCCAAAACCCATGCCCTCTTGCAGCATGCGCGCTATCTTGGCCACGTTGCCGTTCGCGTCAGGATCCGACGCACCGCGCCCGATCACGACCAGACAAGTCTCTTCAAGCGGCAGGGCGCCATACTTCACGTTCGCACGGTCAACGGCCTCTTTGATACGGCCAGCGGCGGCGGCGATCATCTTGGGATCGACACCCAATTCACGGCCATAGCTGACGGACATGCCATGCTGGGCGGCGTAAGTATTCAAAACTGTTGGGATATCGTTCTTGGCATGCATGGCGGCAAAAAGCATTCCCGGCACAGCCAGAATCCGCTCGCACCCTGCTGCCCGCAGATTGTCCAACCCGTCACGGATGACAGGGTTTGCAAATTCCAGATAGCCATAATCGCAGAGCCAATCATCAGGCAAATAGGCCGGTAATTTCTGTGCTAGCGTGGCGAATTCGTCAACCGCCGATTGGGATCGCGAGCCGTGCCCGCAAATCATAACGCCCGTTTTCATGCGGTTTCCTCTTCCATATCTTCTTCGATGTCTTCTTCTGCCTCTTTGTCGCCCTTCAGAGCGCCCCAAAGCCCGACCAAAATAGCAATTCCAATGGCCGCACCTGCGACCCAATGATCGTGTCCGGCCACATCAACCAAATGTCCCGGATGGGCGGCAGCGGACTGCGCCAGAACGCTCAGCAGGCATGTCAAAGCAAATCGCATTGCCGGTCCTCTCGTGTCAGAGCCAAAGAGGCGCGCATCTCGGGTGAGATTAACGACAAGCAGCTGATGGTCCCCGTTTTGGGTCAACCCGTGGCTGCTTCAACCTGTCTGGCCAAATTGGCTTCGTTGGCAACGGTATATGAGGGCGGCGACGGACCTGCAAACGGTTAAACGGCACCCGACGTCCCATTGCGACACTTCGTCATGTGCATCTCCGCACGAAATCTCCGCGCAGGCGCGGGTTGGTGATTGGGCGCAAGCATCCTAGCTTAACGTCAACAAAGGAGATGACACATGGGCCAATTGGTTGACGGTAAATGGCATGACGTTTGGTATGATACCAAAGCGTCAGGCGGGAAATTCGTGCGCAGCAATGCAGCCTTCCGCAACTGGATCACTGCCGACGGGTCAGCAGGGCCAACCGGCGAAGGGGAGTTCAAAGCTGAATCAGGACGTTATCACCTTTATGTTTCTTATGCGTGCCCTTGGGCGCATCGCACGCTGGTCTTTCGCCGGCTTAAAGACCTGACCGATCACATCGACATCTCTGTCGTGCACCCCGATATGCTCGGCGATGGGTGGACCTTTGAAAAGGATGATCTGGGCGCGACCGGAGACAGGCTTTTCGGGCTGCCGTTTGCACGCGACATTTACCTGCGGGCCGTGCCTGACATGACAGGCCGTGTGACCGTGCCGATCTTGTGGGACAAAAAGCGCGGCACAATCGTGTCAAACGAATCGTCCGAGATCATTCGGATGCTGAACAGCGCCTTCAACGATATCACGGGAAATACCGATGATTATTGGCCAGAAGACCTGCGGGCCGAGATTGAACCGGTGAACGACCGGATTTACGACACAGTCAACAATGGCGTTTACAAAGCGGGGTTCGCGACGACACAGGCGGCCTACGACGAAGCAGTCTATCCGCTTTTTGGAACTCTGGACTGGCTCGAAGAACGGCTGGGTGAAAACCGCTATCTCATGGGTGATCGGATCACAGAGGCCGACTGGCGGCTTTGGACAACGCTTATCAGGTTTGATTCGGTCTATCACCTGCACTTCAAGTGCAACATCAAACGGATCATCGACTACCCAAATCTCTGGGGATTTACCCGCGAGCTATACCAATGGGGCGACGTGGCGCAGACCGTGAACTTGGATCATATCGTGCGGCATTACCACTATAGCCACGACACGATTAACCCGCACAGGATTGTGCCAGCTAATCCGCGACTAGACCTCGGGCATCCGCACGGGCGCGGCTAGCACCTCCCCCATAATGATGCACAATCGCGGCCAAGTCGGAAGGCGGGGTCGCGGTTTCAACGAATGCGCGAGCATTTGGGCAATGGGCGAAAATCGACCCGTCCGAAAAGCAGGTTGTGTCGGTGACAAAGACCACACTGGCCTCGGGTTGTGAATAATTAGCAAAATCTGCGACACTCAGCGCGCTGCCATCGGACAAAACGAGATCAAGCACGATCGCATCGAGTGTTTGTTCTTGGATGTAGTTCAGCGCCTCGGCACCCGTCGCTGCGTGAATCACTTCGGCACCCAGTCGCTCCAAATGGCGGGCCCAGACTTTTCCCAAGTCGTTATTACCTTGAACGATCAACGCGCGCATACTAGCCCTCCGGTTGTACAGCGAGGGAAACACCCTCGGACTCATTATTAACAATTCATTACTGTCCTGTGCCTTAAGTCTTAACAAATGGTTAAGATGAAAGTTTGATTCAACCCATATAAATAAGGTTATATAGTGTGGATATGCAGGGGTATTACCCACACAATTTCCCCACAGGAAGCTATGCATTAAATCTGAATATCCTGTATTTTGGGCGACAAAAAAGACTTTGAAGAAAGAATAATAGGACGAGGTTCATAGCTACAATCAAGGTCACGACAAAACCTGAAAGCGGCTATAATATGTCATCCCTTTCAGGCATTGGACTATGCCAAAGCCGCACAGGTGAAGCCTATGATTTCATGATGAGCATGTAGAAAGTTTATATTATCGTTCCAGCTGCGTCAGATAGTTTCTTTAGGGCAAAGCACAGCGGCTGAAACCCGCAGTGCTTTGCTGATTACTTAATCTAATGACCCGCTGACAGCTTTTAGATCGTCTCAGCTACCCAAGCCTACGTCCACGTCCTAACCCGACTCCACGGGACACCCCAGAACCTCTACGGCCACCCCATGAGCACGACTTGATCCCCTGACCAATGTGGACCAATATTCCGTCATTCAACGAGCAGGATCATTACCTTGGCTACTCACACTGAACATCTTTGTTGGGGTCATATTTTAAAGTGTCAT
>JAQXBV010000062.1 GCA_029252195.1 Yoonia sp. | reverse complement strand
CGGTGTCGCTAGGGTGCGATAAACCGCAAAAGGATGAACGCGATGCAAGAGTGGCTATGGATGACAGCGGCGGATTTGGGGCGTGGCATCGGTGCGGGCGAGATTGACCCGCTTGCCCTGACAGAGACGTATCTTGCCGCGATTGACGCGCACCCTGAAGCGCACCGCGTTTACGCCCGCGTCACCCATGGCCGTGCCCGCGCCGAAGCGAAAGCCGCCAGTTTGAGGGCGGCGTCAGGGCATCGTTTGAGCGCCTTGGACGGTGTGCCGGTATCATGGAAAGACCTCTTTGATACCGCAGGTATCGTTACCGAAGCGGGCACCAAATTGCTGGACGGTCGCGTGCCAGATGAAGACGCCGACGTGCTCAAGGCCGCAACCGCATCCGGCCTCGTTTGCCTTGGCAAAACCCATATGTCCGAAATCGCATTCAGTGGTCTTGGCCTTAACCCGATCATGGGCACACCGCCTTGTATCAATGATAAAGATGCCGTTCCTGGCGGGTCGAGCTCTGGCGCGGCGGCCTCTGTCGCCTTTGGTCTTGCTGCTGCGGCGATTGGCTCTGACACGGGGGGATCGGTGCGTATTCCGTCGGCTTGGAACGATCTCGTCGGGCTGAAAACCACCCATGGCAGGCTGTCGACCGAAGGTGTTGTCGCCCTTTGCGCCCAATTCGACACTGTCGGTCCGCTGTGTCGGTCCGTTGAAGATGCGGGCCTTTTGCTCGCGCTTCTCGAGGGGTCAAAGCCTGCCGATCTGGCGGGGGCGACCCTTAAAGGTGCGCGTTTCGCAATTCTTGATACGGTGACGCTGGATGACCTGCGCGAGGCGCCGCGCGCCGCCTTTGAAAGCGCCGTCGCGCGCCTAGAGGCTGCTGGCGCAACGATTATCCGAATCCAGATGCCCGAGCTTCATGACGCGTTCTATCACGGTTTTAACCTCTATGCTGCTGATTCCTATGGCCATTGGCGCGACTTGGTGGAGGCGCACCCCGAGAAAATGTTTCCGCATATCCTTGAGCGGGTGCGGGGCGGCCAGCATGTGACGGGGGCAGATTATGTCGCCTCCTGGATCAAAATGAAGGCGATTCGAAAGGCCCATGACGCGTTGATTGCGGGCTTTGATGCGGTGATCATGCCCACCGCGCCGATCATGCCACCCCATGCCGAGCGGCTGATGACGGATGATGAATACTACAAGTCCGAGAACCTGCTCGCGCTGCGGAACACGCGGATCGGGAACCTGATGGGAGGGGTGAGCCTGACCTTGCCCACGGGTGTGCCGTCTTGCGGGATCATGTTCAACGCAGCCCCCCATTGCGAAGAAAAATTGCTGCGGATCGGGACAGCAGCGGCCAAGGCACTGTCCTAAAAGACACAATTTTGCGACGCACATCCGAATCGTCGCCCGCTTTTTATGGACAGGGAGGCGATTCACAGGCTAGTTTGGTCAAAAGCGGGACGATAATGATCCCGTAGTTGAGGCAGTTATGGTATTTCCCGAGCGGTTTTCGAACCTCCCGGTCGCGACTTGGCCCCGTTTGCGCGCTCTTTTAGATGTGCCGACACAGGCTGACGAAGTGATCAATATGACGATTGGCGAGCCGCGCCATGCGTTCCCTGCTTTTGTGGGCGATGTTTTGGCGGCAAATCTGGGGTCCTTTGCAAAATACCCCAATAATGAAGGCACGCCCGAGCATTTCGACGCGATTGCAGGGTTCCTGCACCGCCGCTATGGGCTTGAAGTGCAGCATGCCAATTTGCTGACACTCAACGGGACCCGTGAGGGGCTTTATAATGCCGCGATGGCGCTGTGCCCTGAAACCAAGAACGGCAAGCAGCCGATCATTCTGACGCCGAACCCGTTTTATCAGGTCTATGCCGTGGCCGCCTTGTCGGTCGGCGCCGAGCCAGTCTATGTGCCTGCGACGCCTGAGACAGGTAACCTGCCTGATTTCTCCAGTCTTTCTGCCGAGGTGTTGGACCGGACAGCGATTGCCTATATTTGTTCGCCCGCGAACCCGCAGGGTGCTGTGGCTGATGACGCCTATTGGCGCACACTCATCGGCTTGGCCGAAAAGCATGATTTCATCATTTTCGCCGACGAGTGCTATTCCGAAATTTACCGCGACGATGCGCCTGTGGGCGCGTTGCAGATGGCCAAGCAGATGGGCGCGCACCCTGATCGCGTCCTGATCTTCCATTCGCTGTCCAAGCGCTCCAATCTGCCGGGACTGCGCTCTGGGTTCTGTGCGGGCGGTGTGGAGAGCATCAAGCGGATCCGTGCGCTGCGTGCTTATGCGGGTGCGCCTTTGGCGGAACCTTTGCAGGCGGTCGCCACTGCCGCTTGGAATGACGAGGCGCATGTGGTCGAGAACCGCGCGCTTTACGGTGCGAAATACAAAATCGCGGATAATATTTTTGGCCAAATCGCGGGCTATGACAGCCCCAAGGCTGGATTTTTCCTGTGGCTTCCCGTTGAAAATGGAGAAGCCGCCGCCGTGAAACTCTGGCAGGAAACGGGGGTGCGTGTTCTCCCCGGTGCTTATTTGAGCCGCGACGTGAACGGGTCCAACCCCGGTGACGGGTTTATTCGGGTGGCCATGGTCGCCCCAACACAAGAAATGCAGCGCGGTCTGACGTTGATCCGCGACTGCTTGTACGATTGAGGACTAGAAAAATGGCATCATATTCTTCCCGCGGGCGCGATCCACTTCTGGACAGCACAACCCAAGCCGCGATCGAGAAACGGGGCAAGGAATTGTTCGGTCTCGCTCTGATCGTGATCGGCGTGATGATGGCTATGATGGTCGGGTCCTACTCTGCTGAAGACCCAAGCTGGATTTCTGCAACTGATGCGCCGGTGCACAACTGGCTGGGCCGTTTTGGTGCCTCCACTGCTGCGCCCCTGATTATGGTTGTGGGTATCGGCATTTGGGCGATGCCGTTGATTTTGATGACATGGGGCGTGCGCTTTGCGGGTCACTTTGGTGAAGAGCGCGCAGCGGGCCGCTTGATTTTCGCACCGATTGCGATTGCGATTTGCTCGCTTTACGCCGTGACACTGTCGCCTGCGCCGACGTGGCCGCCGAATTTCGGGATGGGCGGAATGTTTGGCGATACCGTGCTTGCAATCGTTTTGACGATCCTGCCATTTGGTGCGGGTTTTGCGGTCAAGATGTTCTCGCTGATCATGGTTGTGATCATGCTTGCTATGATGGCCTTTGTTTTGGGCTTTACCCGCCCTGAACTGCGCGTTGCGGCACGGTTTGTCATGTTGGGTCTGATTATGACATATGCCGCGATTTTGCGGGGTTTGGGTCAGACCGCGTCAATCTCTGCACGGGCCGCGCAAGACGGGATCGCGACACTTCAGGCCAAGCGCGAGCAGAGCCGTGAAAATCGCGTCGCGGTCGCTTATGAGCAGCAGCAAGAGGAAATCGCCCGTCGTATCGTGCCAAATCCCGAGGCCAAAGCGCGGGCAGCCGCCGTTGTGCGCGCCAATCCTGCGATGCCGACGCGTGCCGCAACCCCAATGCCGCAGGCCGATGGTCGCAAAATGCCGCCAAGGACCGCACCGACAATCAACGCCGCCGTTACACAACTGCGTGCGCCGCAGCCGATGGTCGCCCCTGTCCGCGCCACCGTTCCACAGCAATCAGGCGGTCTGCTTGCGGGGCTGTTGAAGCGCAAAGATGTGATGCCAGAGCCGGAACTGGTGGCTGGGCATACTTTTGATAAAGATGCCCCCGCCTTGGATGGTGACCGCGTGAAGGCCCGCATTTCCGATGCGATCAAGAATCGTAAAGTGGCTGATGTCGCTCCGCCAACAGGTGTCCGGATCGAGCCGAAACTGACGGCAGGTCGTGGCCCGTCGCCGCTTGTGCTCAACTTGCGCAACACGCCACCGCCGCCAGCGGATGACGAGGATATTTCCGAGTTGATCGAGGTCGACGATTTCAGCGATTTTGAAGAGGCCGCGCCCGTTGTAGCGGCGCCCCCTGTGATCCGCGTCTCGGCTTCGGTGCCAGCTGCGGCCGTCGCGCCGTTGCAGCGCGTTGCGATCCCCACACCCGAGCCGAAAAAGGTTGTGCAGCATGCGGTGTCAAAGCCGATCCAACCGTCCAAACAGGCGAAGACCGAGGCACAGCCCAAGCTGCAATTCGAAGACAAATACGCCGATTATGAGCACCCGCCGCTGAGCCTTTTGGCCAGCCCCTCTATCATCGAGCGTCATCACCTTCCCGATGAGGCGTTGGAAGAAAACGCGCGTATGTTGGAGAGCGTTCTGGATGACTACGGCGTCAAAGGCGAGATCGTCTCTGTCCGTCCCGGCCCTGTTGTCACCATGTATGAGCTTGAGCCCGCTCCGGGATTGAAAGCGTCCCGCGTTATCGGCCTTGCTGACGATATCGCCCGCTCCATGTCGGCGCTGTCTGCGCGCGTGTCCACCGTGCCCGGTCGTTCCGTCATTGGTATCGAATTGCCGAATGAAAAGCGTGAAATGGTCGTGCTGCGCGAGATGCTCTCGGCGCGTGACTTTGGCGATAGCAATATGAAACTGCCGCTTGCCCTTGGTAAAGATATCGGCGGCGAACCCATCATCGCGAACCTCGCGAAGATGCCGCACCTTTTGATTGCGGGTACGACTGGTTCAGGTAAATCCGTGGCGATCAACACTATGATCCTGTCGCTGCTCTATAAGCTGACGCCAGAAGAATGCCGCATGATCATGATCGACCCCAAGATGCTGGAACTCTCGGTTTACGACGGCATCCCGCACCTGCTCTCTCCCGTCGTAACAGACCCTAAAAAGGCAGTTGTGGCCCTGAAATGGGTCGTGGGCGAGATGGAAGAACGTTATCGCAAGATGTCCAAAATGGGCGTGCGCAATATCGACGGCTACAACGGACGGGTGAAAGAAGCGCTCGCAAAAGACGAGATGTTCAGCCGGACCGTGCAGACTGGTTTCGACGATGAGACCGGCGAGCCGATCTTCGAGACCGATGAATTCACACCAGAGGTTCTGCCCTATATCGTCGTGATCGTTGACGAGATGGCCGACCTGATGATGGTCGCAGGCAAAGAGATCGAAGCCTGCATCCAGCGCCTCGCACAGATGGCGCGTGCCTCTGGCATCCACCTGATCATGGCGACACAGCGTCCGTCTGTCGACGTTATCACGGGCACGATCAAGGCGAACTTCCCGACACGGATTTCCTTCCAGGTGACCTCGAAAATCGACAGCCGCACGATCCTTGGCGAGATGGGCGCAGAGCAGCTTTTGGGCATGGGTGACATGCTTTACATGGCGGGCGGCGGCAAGATTAGCCGTATTCACGGCCCGTTCTGTAGCGATGAAGAGGTCGAAGAAATCGTCAACTTCCTCAAGGGCTTTGGGCCGCCGGAATATATGTCTGGCGTGGTCGAGGGTCCATCAGACGAGGCCAGCTCCAGTATCGATCAGGTGCTTGGCTTGGGCGACGGCTCTGACGTTGAAAATGCGCTTTATGACACCGCTGTTGCGATTGTGATCAAAGACCGCAAATGCTCGACCTCCTACATCCAGCGCAAGCTCGCGATTGGGTATAACAAGGCCGCGCGCCTTGTGGAGCAGATGGAAGACGAGGGCGTTGTCTCCTCCGCCAACCATGTCGGCAAACGCGAAATTTTGGTGCCAGAGCAGCACCAGCAATACTAACCAAAGTGGCGCCTACGGGCGCCATTTTTCTAGGAGCATTCCATGGGTTTTACCATTGGCATCGGGCCGAATAACCGCAAATCCTGTTACTTTGACGCGACTGTGGCGGATGGGGTGAAGTCGTTTTCCGTCTACAACCACATGTTCATTCCTGCTCATTTTGGTGACCCAGCGGCGGAATATGACCGCCTCATGAACGGCGTCGCGATGTGGGATGTGGCGGCGCAACGGCAGGTCGAAATCACGGGTCCTGATGCAGCGGACTTGATCTAATACCTGACCACGCGCGACATGAGAACGACCAAAATCCGGCAGGGGCGCTATGTGCCGCTCTGCGACCATGCGGGCAATCTGATCAACGATCCTGTGCTGCTGAAGCTAGAAGAAAACCGCTTTTGGCTCTCCATCGCCGATAGCGACATCGCGCTTTGGGCGTCGGCCATTGCTGTCGAGCGCGGGCTTGATGCGCAGGTCTTTGAACCCGACGTGTCACCTCTCGCGGTGCAAGGACCAAAGGCCGAAGCCGTCATAGCCTCTCTTTTCGGCGATTGGGTGCGCGACCTTACTTATTTCGGGTTCAAGCAAACTGACCTCGACGGAATCCCACTCGTCCTCGCGCGATCTGGCTGGTCCAAGCAAGGCGGGTTCGAGCTTTACCTGCAAGACAGCAAACGCGGGCGCGACCTCTGGGCAAAAGTGAAAGCCGCAGGACGGACCCACGGCATCGGCCCTGGTGCGCCCAACGATCTGGAGCGGTTGGAAAGCGGGCTTGTGTCCTATGGCGCCGACGGGCGGTTGCAGGTCAATCCCTGCAACCCATTCGAGATTGGCCTCGGCAACCTCGTTGATTTCGACAAAGACGATTTCGTCGGCAAGGCAGCCCTGCAAAAGATCGCGGCGATGGGCGTAAAACGGCAGCGCACAGGGTTAACCATCGACGGCGCCCCGCTCTTCCACTTCGAGGATAACCTGCCTGTCACCGATGCAGATGGAACCACCGTCGGCACCCTGAGCGAGGCGGTCTATTCCTTGCGTAAGGCGGGCAACATCGGGGTTGGCATGATCGCAACAGATGCGCCCTCTAACCTCTTCGTCACCATTGAAAACGAAACGCGCAAGGCCCACCTCGCGAACTTGCCGTTCTTTTAGATCGCTGGCACGATCTGTCTAAACAAGGAGACACGCATGGCATATCGCGGCGCAGGTGGAACGGATGGGGGGCAGGGCAGTTTTCTGCTTGGTTTGATCATGATGATTGGCGGCGGTTATCTCTTGCTGAAAGCCATCATCGTGCGCCCGACTTTCGGGCTTGGCATGACCGCGTTCAACGCAGGCGGCGTGCCCGTGACGTTTGGGATGATCCTGATTGTGTTCATGTTTGGCGTGCTGCTGATCTTCTACAATTCTCGCAACTGGATCGGCTGGATATTGGCCATGGGCTCTGTCATCGCGCTGATCTTCGGTGTGATCGCCAGCACCACGCTGCAATTCGCAAACATGAGCGTTTTTGATTTACTTGTCATCCTCGTGCTGCTCTTCGGCGGGGCAGGGTTATTCCTGCGATCGCTCGTTGCGCGGTAACGCCGAGGTTCAAGCCGTTCGACTGGTCAGGAACCGCCACGCGTAAACAATTTTGGTGCGTTGTCGCTGTTTGGGCAATTGCTGTTTGGGCAGCGGGATATGTCTTGGTCAATCAAGACAGCAATCATCCTCTATTCGGCGTGATGATCGCGCTTTTGTTGGCCGTCCAAATCGTCCTGATCTCTGCCGTTATCCGCAGGCTTCATGACATGGGATATAGTGGATTTTGGGCACTTGCGACCATTGTCCCCTACCTTGGGTTGCTCGCATTGGTCTGGATCGGGATCAGTAAGCCGAAGGGTGCACTGGGCCGGGCATGGCCAGCGCTGCGGCGTCATAAGCTTCCGCAGATTGCCATGGCTCTCTTGGTTCCGATGGCCTTGCTGCGCGTGGTTTGGGCGCCGTATTGGATACCGTCTGAAAGCATGAAACCAACGCTCTTGGTGGGTGATTATATTGCCGTAAAACTCTCGCATGACAGCCCGCGACGCGGTGACGTCTTTGTCTTTCGGCACCCTGTGACCAACGCCGCGTTTGTAGCACGTATTATGGGGATTGCGGGAGATACGGTTCAGATGGTTGATGGCCAAGTTATCCTTAACGGTGATCCGCTCCAGCAAGACGAGCTTGAAAATTTTGTCGAAAAATTCTCAAGTCAAGGCCCGCTAGGCTTGGTGCCACGCTGCGTCCATGATCCGGTCCCACCTGAGGGCGAGTGTATCAAACAGCAATTTGTCGAGAGCCTTCCCACCGGAGAAAGCTACCGCATCCTAAATATTGGGAACACCCGATCTGATAACTCGGGCATCTTCACTGTCCCCAATGACATGCTTTTTGTGCTGGCGGACAATCGGGACAACGCGACTGATAGTCGGGTGGCCCCGACCCAACGGGGCATGGGGTTTGTTCCTGTCGGACATGTGATCGGCCAGCCAAGTCGTGTTATCTTCTCAGCCGAAGGATCATCGCTTTGGGCATTTTGGGCATGGCGTCGCAATCGGTTCTTCACGCCAATCGACTAGGTACCTAATTGGTGCACCACCTGCCCCTACGTTTTATCGGTTATGCGGATTTCCTTGCGCTTTCTTGGGACAACTCCGCATCCTGCACGCGCGCCAAGATTGTCGCGTCGTCATTCAGCCGCTCCAGCGTTGGCCGTCCCAACAAAAAACCCTGAAAATACCGCCCGCCCATTTCACGTAACGTGGCCAGTTCGGCGGCTGTTTCAACGCCTTCCAAGATGCAGATTACGCCCATTCCAGCCGTCAAATTAATCAAGGCTTTGACGATGCTTTGCCGGCGCGGGTCGGTGTCGATATTGTGCAGTAAGGCCATGTCAATTTTGATCAAATCGGTTTTGAGATCGCAAAACGCTGTTAACCCCGAATAGCCCGACCCAAAATCGTCAATCGCTGTGCTAAAGCCCATGCGTTTATAGCTATCGACGATATTTGAAGGTGTGCTGTGTTGCGGACTTCTTCGGTTTCGACAAATTCGAAAATGATCTTCTCAATCGGGAACTTGTGAGTCTTGGCGGCCCAAAGCGTCGCGCGGATACAGTGTTCAGGATCGTAAACTGCGTTGGGCATGAAGTTGATGCCGAGCCGAGGCTTCATGCCGAGTTTGGCAGCCAATGAAATAGCCTTTTTACGGCACTGCTGGCCGAATGAGTAACGGTTATTCTCATGAACTTGAGAGAGAATATCTTTGGCCGATCCGCCGCCGATTGGACGCACGAGCGCTTCATAGGCGAAAACAGTCTCGGTCTGAATGTCGAAGATGGGCTGGAACGCCATCGTAAAGGGTATTGAAAAGCCCACGCCATCGCGATCAGCGCGGCATCCTGTCGTTTTGAAGCAGCATAAAAATGAAGTGTTACTGACGCGTAAGCGCAAATAAAAACCCCGCCTGATATCTCAGACGGGGCTTTCTAGTTTTCTAACGAGGATCGGGCTGCTTTACAGCAAACCTTCACGCTGGAGCTTTTTCCGAGCCAGCTTGCGCTGACGACGGATAGCTTCTGCGTTCTCGCGTGCTTTACGCACGGACGGTTTCTCGAAATGCTGCTTAAGCTTCATCTCACGAAAAACGCCTTCACGCTGAAGTTTCTTTTTCAGAGCACGCAACGCCTGATCGACGTTGTT
>JAQXBV010000061.1 GCA_029252195.1 Yoonia sp. | reverse complement strand
GCAATTTTAGGTCTGGCCATGTGATGCGTCCTATTTGGGTTGAATTTGCAGCATTGGGTAAATCTTTGTGGTCTCATACGCAAGTGCGCCGCGCTGCAGCATCGCAAATTACGTTGTGGGTCTCTATGACGTATTGCGCTAAAGAGTGGTTAATACAGGTGTGATAGCAGGTTTTCCGCTGATTGAATATGGCTGGCAATTTTTTGCATTTGGCATCCCTGCCATCATTTTTGCCGGCATTTCGAAGGGGGGATTCGGATCAGGGGCTGCCTTTGTCTCGGGTGCGATTCTTGCGCTTGTCGTGCCGCCGGGGGCCGCGCTGGGCATTGTGCTGCCGCTTTTGATGCTGATTGATGCCGCGACCCTGCGTCCCTATTGGAAGCAGTGGGACACCCCCTCGGCCAAGGGGATGATCATCGGGGCTGTACCCGGTGTGGCACTGGCGGCGCTGGTGTATTCGCTGGTGAATGCCGATGTGTTCCGTGTGCTGATCGGGGTCATGTGTCTGTTGTTTGTGGCGTTCCAGATGTCGAAGCGGATGGGGCTGTTGAAGGTGCGCCGCCTGCCATTCAAGCGCCGTTATGCGTGGACGGCGGGGCTTGTTGCGTGCTTTACCAGCTTTGTCAGTCACGCAGGCGGGCCGCCTTCTGCGATTTTCATGCTGTCGCAGGGGCTCAATAAGCTGACCTATCAGGCGACCTCGGTGATCACATTTTGGGCGATCAACTGGCTTAAGTTCGTACCCTACTTCTTTTTGGGGATCTTCACGCTGGATACGTTCAAGGGCGCGGTGTTGCTCGCGCCCTTTGCGTTGATCGGTGCGTGGCTTGGCGTTAAGGCCCATAAGATCGTGCCCGAGCGCGCGTTTTTCGGGCTGACTTATGTTGTCTTGGCGATCACCGGTGTGCGGTTGATCTGGATCGCTTTGACCTAGGCGTCCGGGTCAGGATTTGGCAAAGCCTCGGAGATATGTTGAAAGGCTTGACCCGCCGCCACAAGGCAGGTCTGGCCTTCTGCTGTGCTCACTGTGATGGTCCAGCTCCCCGCCTCGGATGCATAGACTTCGACGATGGTGTTATTGGTGGCCAAGCCGATGGATTGCAGCGTTTCGCCAAATGTCGCGGCGAGGTTTTGTGCGATGGCCGTATGATCGCCGCAGGGGGCCGCTTGCGCGTTGGCATGTTCGGCCGCAAGGATCATGCCCATCAGCCCAAAAGAGAGTGCAAAGATTTGTCGGTTCATTTTCATCACCTTACGTCGAGAGACCGGATGAGGAAGTATTCCTGCGACGAGACGCAAAAGCGGTTAACCCACCGTGACGGTGCGTGTATGCTGCATTGCGGCAAATTTCGGGTTGAATGATTGTGAGAAATCTGCCCAATTTGGCGCAATAATATTGCGAGGAAGAATCTATGCATGACCGTCCATTTCGTTCCGCTCTTTATATTCCAGGCTCTAAGGAGCGTGCCTTGGACAAGGCACGGGGGTTACCTGTTGATGTGATCTTGTTTGATTTGGAAGATGCGGTTGCGCCTGAGGCGAAGGGCGATGCTCGTCAGACCCTTGCGGGCTGCCTCGCGGAGGGTGGATACGGGGCGCGTTTGCGTGTTGTGCGGATGAACGGGCTTGATACGCCGTGGGGAGCCGATGATGCGAAGGCGATTGCCGCGATGGATTGCGATGCTGTATTGCTGCCGAAGGTGAATGGGGCGGCGGATGTTGATGCTCTCGCCACGATGATCCCTGACAAGCCGATTTGGGCCATGATCGAGACGCCAAGGGGCGTTTTGAATGCAGCCGAGATTGCCGCGCATCCCCGCATGGCTGGGTTTGTGCTGGGCACCAACGATTTGGCGAAGGATTTGAATTCGCGCAGTCGGGCCGCCCTGATGACGGCTTTGCAGATGTCTGTGCTGGCTGCGAAGGCTGCGGGGATTGTTGTTTTGGACGGCGTTTATAATGCCTTCAAGGATGAAGAGGGTTTGGAAGCTGAATGTGCCGAAGGCCGCGACATGGGTTTTGATGGCAAGACCTTGATCCACCCAGCGCAGGTTGCGATTTGCAATGCCACCTTTGGTCCGACGGACGCGGAAATTGACCTCGCGACCCGTCAGATTGAGGCTTTTGAAGCCACAGCGGATGGTGTTGTGGTTGTTGACGGCAAGATCGTTGAGAACTTGCATATTCTCACGGCAAAGGCGACTTTGGCGAAAGCCGCGGCCATCGCCGCATTGGAGGCATGATGTTACTACTTATTCTTGGCGTTGTTCTTTGGTCTGGTGTCCACCTGTGGAAGCGGCTCGCGCCTGCGTATCGCGCAAGCCTTGGTGGCAAGGGGAAAATGGTCGTCACGGTGGGGTCGTTTATAGCCCTTGTCTTGATGATCGTGGGCTATCGTGGTGCCGAAGGGACCATATTCTGGGGCCGAAGCCCCGCGATGACGGGGATCAATAATCTACTGATGGTGCTTGCGTTTTACGTCTTTGCGACCAGTGCCGCCAAAACGAAGCTCACCAAATTTATCCGCCACCCGCAACTGACGGCGGTGAAAATCTGGGCGGTCGCGCATTTGCTAGTGAACGGCGATACGCCAGGTTTTGTACTGTTTGGGGGCTTGTTGGCGTGGGCCGTGGTCGAGGTGATCTTGATCAATCGCGCCGAAGGGCCGCGCGGCCCGTATCATGCAGTGCCTGTGAAGAAAGAGATCACAGCCGTGATCGTGACCGTGGTCGTGGTTGCCGTTGTGTCTGCGATCCATATCGCGCTTGGCTATAACCCGTTTGGATAGAACATGATTGTATATCGACTTATCACTGAAGACGACACGTCCGAATTTTGCCACCGTGTGACCGAGGCCCTGAGCAAGGGCTGGTCGCTTTACGGTGATCCGCAATATGCCTTTGATGCGGCCAATGGTGTGATGCGTTGCGCGCAGGCAGTGACCAAGGACGCAGACGGTGAATACTCCCGCGACATGAAACTGGGCGAAGCGTAATGAGCAAGACAAACGCGGGTCGATTTTTCGAGGATTATGCCGTGGGCGATGTGATCGTCCACGCGGTACCGCGCACGATATCCGGGGGGGAGAGGGCGCTTTATCATGCGCTTTATCCCGCCCGTGGTGCGCTGCATTCCTCTGACGAATTTGCCCGCGCTTGTGGTCTGGCGGCCAGTCCGCTGGATGATCTGATTACCTTTCATACCGTGTTTGGCAAAACTGTCCCTGATGTGTCGCTCAATGCGGTGGCAAATCTGGGCTATGCCGAGGGCCGTTGGTTGGCGCCTGTTTGGGTTGGCGATACGCTGACCTCGACCTCTGAAGTGATCGGGGTAAAGCAGAACTCGAACGGCAAGTCTGGCGTTGTTTGGGTCCGTACGACCGGAACCAATCAGCATGGCGTTCCTGTGCTTGAGTATGTCCGCTGGGTGATGGTGAAGCGCCGTTCTGAAGGTGCTGCACCTGAGGCGGTTATTCCTGAGTTGCGCGCCGTTGTGGACCCTGCGGATTTGGTAATCCCAGAAGGGCTCGATTTCTCGCGTTATGATTTCACCTCCGCTGGCGAGCCGCACCGCTGGGGCGATTATGCCGTTGGCGAGGTGATTGATCATGTGGATGGCGTCACGATTGAAGAGGCCGAGCATATGCTCGCGACACGGCTTTGGCAAAACACGGCGAAGGTGCATTTCGATGCGACGAACCGTGCGGACGGGAAGCGGTTGATCTATGGCGGTCATGTGATTTCACTGGCCCGCGCGCTGTCGTTTAACGGGCTGGCAAATGCGCAGATGATTGTGGCGCTCAATGGTGGCGCCCATGCGAACCCTTGTTTTGCTGGTGATACGGTGCGGGCTTGGACGGAAGTGTTGGACAAGGCCGAGACGTCGGCGGCGGGTGTCGGGGCCATTCGGCTGCGTTTGGTTGCGACTAAAGGGGCGGCTGGAGCATTGCGGGGGAATGATGGGAAATATCTGCCCGAGGTGTTGCTTGATCTCGATTACTGGGCATTGATGCCGCTATGAAATTATTGATCCCTTTGGCGTTTTGCCTGACCGCTTCAGTTGCCTCTGCACAAACGTGCAAAGGTAAAGACCTTGTCATAATTCCGGAGATGGAGGCGGCGAAGGATGCATTTTTTGAAAAAGACTATGAGCAATTCGCCGAACTACTGGGATATTCCTTTCCAGTTCCTCCTAATGGAGCGGCCGCGTTATTTGCCCCGTTGAATAGCGTAATCGATGGCGATTTTGTACGATGCCAGACGATTTTGCAGCGCCATGAATCCCCAGGGTTCTATCAGGATGTTGTTCTTTATTTTACCGAAAAGGGTGGGGCACCACTTGCTCTCTTGTTGACGAGTGCTGATGTTGGTGGCGAGATACATTTCTTATCATTCACGACTAATTCGTCGATAGGGGCCGTTTTGGAAAAGCTCAAATAGGTCACGGCAGTTTAAACGTCACGATATGATGCGACGCGCAGGTCAATAAAAAACCGGTGAACGTAAAATCATTTCCTGAAAATGGTCGCGTCTGTGATCACAAGATTTTCGCCTGTGATCACATGTCACATATTTTTGCGCTAACAGGTGCTGTTTTCATGATTTATGAACATGTGTCTGCGTGACTCTGCCCAAAGTTTCGTGCAAAAAGAAACAAATTGCGCGCAGGCGCTATCGTTTTAGGGAGCTATAGAATGGCTGATGTGAATAGGGGCAATCGCCCGCTGTCGCCGCATTTGACAATTTACCGTCCACAATTGACCTCAATGACATCGATTTTCGTGCGCCTGACGGGCAATGCCTTGCTGGTCGCGATGTTGATGATCGTTTGGTGGTTTGTAGCGGCCGCTGCTGGGCCAGATGCCTTTGCAACCGCAGACGGGTTTGTCCGCAGCTGGTTTGGCGATCTGGTGCTGTTCCTGTCCACATGGGCGATTTGGTATCACATGTTTGGTGGCATCCGTCACCTGATCTGGGATCAAGGCTATATGCTGGACGTCGAGAAATCTGAAACTGCTGGTTTGATCATGATCATCGTCTCTGTGCTGATGACCATCTTCACCGCGATCGTGTTGTAAGGAGCATTTGATATGGGTTTTATGACAGATCGCAAACGCGCCGTTGGTATGGGGTCGGCAAAGTCGGGCACGATGGCCCATTGGCAAATGACGTTGAGTTCGGTTGGTTTGCTGGTTTTGATCCCGATTTTCATTTTCCAGTTTGGCGCGATTTTGGGGCACCCTTTTGAGGAGGTGGTTGCCTATTACGCGCGCCCTGTGCCTGCCGCCATTGCAGCGATGACAATTGCAGTGAGCTTCATCCACTTTCGCGGGGGTGTTCAAATTTTGATCGAAGACTATGTGCAGGGTGTGTCCCGCAAAGCTTTGATTGTCGCGATGACATGCCTTTCCTATGGTGCTGCTGGCCTTGGCGTTTTCGCCGTGCTGCGGATCGCCCTTTAATTTCGCCGGAGTAGAAGACAATGGCCGCTTATGAATATGAAACCCACACTTATGATGCCATCGTTATTGGCGCGGGTGGGGCTGGTTTACGCGCAACGCTCGGGCTTGCCGAGCAGGGTCTGAAGACTGCGTGTATTACCAAAGTTTTCCCGACACGTTCTCACACGGTTGCCGCCCAAGGTGGTATTGCTGCGTCCCTTGGTAACATGGGGCCGGATAGCTGGCAGTGGCATATGTTTGACACAGTGAAGGGCTCTGATTGGCTCGGCGATACGGATGCGATGGAGTATCTGGCGCGTGAGGCCCCGAAGGCGGTTTACGAGTTGGAGCATTACGGTGTGCCATTCTCGCGCACGGAAGAAGGCAAGATTTATCAGCGCCCCTTTGGTGGTCACACAACGGAATTCGGTGATGGTCCCCCAGTGCAGCGCACATGTGCTGCCGCAGACCGCACAGGCCACGCGATTTTGCATACGCTTTATGGTCAGTCGCTCAAGGAAAAGGCCGAATTTTACATCGAGTATTTCGCGACCGATCTGATCATGTCCGAGGACGGGCAGTGTCAGGGCGTTGTTGCTTGGAAGCTTGATGACGGCACGATGCATGTGTTTAACGCCAAGACGACGGTTCTCGCGACGGGCGGTTATGGCCGTGCGTATTTCTCGGCGACATCTGCCCACACCTGCACAGGTGATGGCGGCGGTATGGTCGCCCGTCAGGGGCTTGCGCTTCAGGATATGGAGTTTGTGCAGTTCCACCCGACGGGGATTTACGGCGCTGGCTGTCTGATCACCGAGGGCGCACGCGGTGAGGGTGGTTATCTGACCAACTCCGAAGGCGAGCGGTTTATGGAGCGTTATGCGCCGAACTATAAAGACCTTGCGCCACGCGACTATGTGTCCCGCTGTATGACGATGGAAATCCGCGAGGGGCGCGGTGTTGGCGCGGGCAAGGATCATATCCACCTGAACCTGAACCACTTGCCAGCCGAGGCGCTGAACTTGCGTCTGCCAGGTATTTCGGAAAGCGCGCGGATTTTTGCGGGTGTGGATGTGACCAAAGAGCCGATCCCTGTTTTGCCGACTGTGCATTACAACATGGGCGGTATTCCGACGAACTATCACGGTGAGGTTTTGAACCCGACTGCCAAGGATCCAAACGCGATTGTGCCGGGTTTGATGGCCGTGGGTGAAGCGGGCTGTGCCTCTGTGCATGGTGCGAACCGTTTGGGCTCTAACTCGTTGATCGACCTCGTGGTCTTTGGCCGTGCGGCGGCTATTCAGGCGGGCAAGGTTGTGGACAAAGATGCGTCCAACCCTGTGCTGAACCAAAAGTCGATCGACTATGCATTCGATCGCTTTGACGGTCTGCGTCATGCAAAAGGTGATGTTGCCACTGCTGAACTTCGCCTTGAGATGCAGAAGACCATGCAGGCCGATGCTGCCGTATTCCGCACTGACAAGACCTTGAAAGAGGGTGTCGAGAAGATGACGGCCGTTGCTGCCAAGATGGACGGGATCAAAGTCACCGACCGCTCGATGGTCTGGAACTCTGACTTGATGGAAACGCTTGAGCTGACCAACCTGATGCCAAACGCGCTTGCCACGATTGTTGGGGCCGAGGCACGCAAGGAAAGCCGTGGCGCCCATGCGCATGAAGATTATGCAACACGCGACGACGAAAACTGGCGTGTACATACAATCAGCCGCGTTGACGGGACAAAGGTTACGCTGACTCATCGTCCAGTCATCACCACCCCGCTCACGACTGAAAAGCAAGGTGGCATCAGCCTGAAGCGGATCGCTCCAAAAGAGCGGACATTCTAATGCGCGGCCATATTTCATCTCTTATTTTGGTCGCGGCTCTTGGAGCTTGTGTGACACAGGGGCCTGCGCTGAACGTGCAGGCCGAGCAGATGGAATTGGCGCTTGTGGAGTGCAAGGCGCAACTCGGTCTTGGCGGCAAGCTGAAGACGGAAGTTTCGTTTGAGGGTGGCGTGGCATCTGCGAAGGCCGTTGCCTTTGACAAGTTGACAGAGCAGGACGCGGCGCAGATCAACGCCTGTGCGCAAAGTGCAGAGCCTTTGACCGATGGGATGCGCGTTGCTCCGATGACCGCGATGGCCACAGAGGCCGTCGCAGCACCGGAACCCGTTGCTACGCCGGCTGTTGTTGCGGCCGCACCTGAGGTCCAACCGCAGGCGAAACCCGCGCTCGCGTCAAGCTGTCCGATTGGTGTGACGGGGATGTATGCTGGCACCTTGATGTGTATCGGCGGGGCGAAGTGATGCGTTTCGCTGTTGCATCAATGGTTTTGGCGGTTCTGGCCTCTTGCGGCCCACAGATCGTGGATCCCGAGGCGGCCGCTGCAATATGTGAAGAACGTGCGCGCGCGGCTCAGGCCCCGACGGGTGAAATAACTTTTGGGATCAATAGCAACACGGGGACCTCGACCTCTGCGGCAATCGGAATTTCGAGCGACTTTATTCGCGGCCTTGATCCGGATCTGGTTTACGACCGCTGCGTTTTGGAAATGACGGGCGCTGGCCCGATCCGCCGCCCTGTGCTGCGCGATATGTAAGGTTTTGGGGCGATATGCCCTTGAAGGAGATAAGATATGGTAGAACTGACCCTTCCTAAGAATAGCCGTATGGTGACGGGCAAAACATGGCCGAAACCAGAGGGTGCAAAGAATCTGCGCAAAGTTCAGATTTATCGTTGGAACCCTGACGACGGCAAGAACCCGTCGCTCGATACTTATTTCGTGGATATGGATACTTGCGGTCCGATGGTTCTGGACGTGCTGATCAAGATCAAGAACGAGATTGATCCAACACTGACGTTCCGCCGCTCTTGCCGCGAGGGGATCTGTGGCTCATGTGCCATGAACATCGACGGGATCAACACGTTGGCGTGTATTTATGGCATGGATGATGTGAAGGGTGATGTGAAGATTTACCCGCTGCCGCACATGCCTGTCGTCAAGGATTTGATCCCCGATCTGACGCATTTCTATGCCCAGCACGCCAGCATCATGCCATGGCTTGAGACCAAGACGGCCGCCCCTGCAAAGGAATGGCGCCAGTCGATTGAGGACCGTGAAAAGCTTGACGGTTTGTATGAGTGCGTGATGTGCGCATGTTGTTCGACGTCCTGCCCATCGTATTGGTGGAATGGCGATCGGTATTTGGGACCAGCCGCCCTTTTGCACGCGTATCGCTGGATCATTGATAGCCGCGATGAGGCAACAGCGGAGCGTTTGGACGAGTTGGAAGATCCGTTCAAGCTCTATCGCTGCCACACAATTATGAACTGCGCCAAGACTTGTCCGAAGGGTCTGAACCCCGCCAAGGCGATTGCGCATATCAAGAAGAAAATGGTTGAGCGGGTTGTCTAACGCTTTGCCAAAATAAAATAATTTGCGCCGCCCTTTCGGGGCGGCGTTTTGCTTTGAGGGATCTAGCTATGACTTCAATTCCATCTGACGCAGCCGCTCGCCGTGCGGTGAAGCCCGTGATTTGCTATCCGACCGATACGCTGCCGCAGCCTGATATGGCGCTATATAATGCCGCTCGCGCAGGGGCGGCGAAGGTGTCCGAAGTTCTTGTCCAACCGCGCGAGGCCGCGTCGATTGAGGTGCCAGCGGGTCATTTCTTGCGCATGAGTTCCGTTGATGGCCCGCAGGTCGGTGACCTGAACCTCTTTGCCAAGGGCAATCTGGCCGAGCGGTTTTATTCGGGCAAGACCCGCGCCTTGCATGGCACCCATATCACCACGGGGGACCGCATGTGGTCGTGCTTGCCCTATCTGCGCCCGATGGCGACGGTCTGCGACGACACGCTGGCATGGTATGGCATGGATGAATTCGGCGGCTCCGTGCATGATGTCATCGGCACCCGTTGTGACCCTTATACGGGCAAGCTGTTGTCGGGCGATGATTACCATCACTGCTGTCATTCGAACCTGACCCGTGCCTTGGCGGATTATACAGGGCTGTCTTTGCCAGAGGCCGAACCCCATGTGCATGACGTGATGAACCTGTTCATGTGCACCGGGTTTACCCGCGATACGGGTCAGTATTTCATGAAAGCCAGCCCCGTGCGGATCGGGGATTACCTGGAGCTTTTCGCCGAGATTGATCTGGTTGCGGTTTTGAGCGCTTGTCCGGGTGGCGATTGCGCGTCGGAACATACCAGCGACACGGCGGCGTGCTATCCGCTGCGCATGGAGGTTTTTGCACCTGCCACTGGCGCCTTAGAGGGCTGGGTGCCGCCAGAGGTCAACGCCTATGACCGCTCCCACGGGCGTTAGCAATAGCGCTCGGCTGTGCTGGATTGCGCCTCGCTGTAGCGGTCGCCCCATGCCCAGCCGACGGGTAGCAATGCGTCGATTTTCGCAGCGAGATCCTCCGTGATTGTGATCTCGTCGGCTCTCACCCAGTCGTTGAGGTGGT
Organism: Yoonia sp.; assembly: GCA_029252195.1. Classification (GTDB taxonomy): domain Bacteria; phylum Pseudomonadota; class Alphaproteobacteria; order Rhodobacterales; family Rhodobacteraceae; genus Yoonia. The sequence continues at coordinate 29,928 of JAQXBV010000061.1, read as the reverse complement.
CAACCGAGCGGGTGCCGGGGATCGGGACGATGTGCTCGCCTTGCGCCATTGTCCACGCCAGCGCGAGGGCGGGGGCGGTGACGCTATGAGCATGGGCGAGGGTGTGGAACGCTTTCGCGATCTCTCGGTTATGGTCCCAATTACCTGCGTGAAAGCGGGGCATCTCGGCGCGGAACGGGCCGAATTCTGGGCTGTCGGGATCTATGATGGTCCGCCCGAAAACGCCGCGTGCGAGGGGCGAGAAGGCCACGAAAGTGACGCCAAGCCTTGCGCAGTCTTGGATGAGGCCAAGTTCGGGCTGCCGCGTCCAGAGCGAGTATTCGTTTTGCACAGCGCTGACTGGGGTGACCGCGTGGGCTTTTCGTAGGGTCGTGGGCGAGACTTCTGACATGCCCCAGCCTTTGATTTTGCCTTTGGCGATAAGGCCGCCCATGAAGCCCGCGACATCTTCAATCGGGATCGCTTGTTCGTGGCGGTGGATGTAGAACAGGTCAACGCTTTCGACGCCAAGGCGCTTGAGGGAGCCGTCAAGTTCAGCCTCAAGATGAGCGGGGTCGTTATTCACTGGGCGATTTTTATCGCGCTGGATGCCTGCCTTGGTGGCAATCACGGGCTGGTGCTTGCGCGAGGCGAGCCAAGTGCCCATGACCTCTTCCGAGATACGCGGTCCGTAGATGTTGGCCACATCAAGGAAGTTGATGCCAGCGCCCCATGTGGCATCTAAGGTTGCGTGGCTCTCAGTCTCGGAGCAGGCCCCCATCGCGCGGCCAAACGACATGCAGCCAAGACCGATTGCCGAGATTTCGATGGCAGTTGCGCCCAAGGTTTTCATTTTCATGCGAAGGCCGCTTCTAGTGCGATTTCGACCATGTCGCCAAAGCTGCTTTCGCGCTCGGAGGACGGCAGAGCCTCGTGGGTGATCAAATGATCGGAGACGGTCAGCACGGCGAGCGCGCGGCGTTTATGGCGGTGCGCGAGGTTGTATAGTTCGGCGGCTTCCATCTCGACGCCCAAGATACCGTGGCGGATCATTTGCTCGTTCAGGTCGGGGCGTTCGTCGTAGAACACATCAGCGGAATAGATGCCGCCAACGTGGGTTTTGACGCCCTTGGCCATGGCGGCCGTGTGCGCGGCGGACAATAGACCATAGTCTGCGCAGGGCGCAAAGTTCAGCTCTTTGAAAATGCCGCGCGATGGCGTCGAGATGTTTGAGGCGGTCATAGCGAGGATCACGTCGCGGATGCCGACATGCTCTTGCATGCCCCCACAAGAGCCGATCCGGATCAGGGTTTGCGCGTTGTATTCGCTAATCAGCTCATTGGCGTAGATCGAGAGCGACGGCATACCCATGCCCGACCCTTGGATTGTGACCGCATGGCCCCGCCAAGTGCCGGTGAACCCCAACATGCCACGCACCTCGTTGACCAGTCGCGCGCCTTCAAGAAACGTCTCGGCGGCCCATTTGGCGCGATACGGATCGCCAGGCATCAGAACGGTCGGAGCGATATCGCCAGATTTGGCACCAATGTGAATGGTCATGAGTGGCATCCTTTCATTTTGAGAGTTAGTCTAACGGGGAGAAACCCGAAGGGGGAGGCCAAATGCGCATTCGGGCACTGATCTTTACGCTTGTTTTCACTGGGCATGCCGCAGCTCAGGATGCGGATGAATTGCGCATTGCGCGCGAGATATTGACGGAATTGCAGCCGCTCTCTTTTGAAAAGAAACGCGAGTATTGCGGTTATATTGGCTATAATGAAGAGGGCGTTTTGATTGCAAGTCGGCCCGTCTCGGGGACGCTGGACGGCTGCTCCGCGCCGTTTCCGCGCAATCTTGCGATTACGGCCTCTTATCATACCCACGGCGACTTTGATCACGGGTATTTCAACGAGGTCCCCAGCGATATTGATATGGAGGGGGACAAACAGTTCTATATGAACGGCTATGTCGCCACTCCTGGTGGTCGGCTTTGGTATATTGATACGCAGATCATGGTGGCGCGCCAAATATGTGGAATTTCATGCCTGCCCGTTGCCGCGGGGTTTCGAAAAGGCGGAATGGGGGATGTTGCCGAAAGCTACAGCTACGATGCTCTTCTGGATAAGCTGCGAGATTAAGCGGAATTTCTAGGGTTTGCATTCCAGCCTGCGCTCTCCAGCGCCTATCCATAGACACTCGCCCCATCGACGAGCCCGAGCGGATCGGCCTGCAAATACCGCCCCAGCGTCGGATCATAATCGCGCATCCAGTTCTGGTGAAGGCTTGCTGATTGTGTTCAATCCGCTGATGGGCAGGTAGTTCGCTCCCGAACTTTGCTGCCTGTGCTTTCAAATGAGACAGCGCGTTTCCCAATGTCATTGAGGCGCAAACCCTACCTATTATCGATGATTGGTACTTTTTTATTTCCTAATCGTTCTCGTCCAGGTGGATCAAGGACACCAATTGCATTTATAACCTCTCGGATTGAGTTGCAGTCAGCAAACATAGTTTCGATTTCACCCTGCGACGCATGGCGCTGCCATCATGTCGGGTTCTCTAAGGCAACCTGCAAAAAACGATCTTTCATCTCTTCAATGGGAAGCGTTTGTAGTAGTTTTAGCTCCATATCGATGCGAACCATCGGCTCCTTATTGCGGTTAAAGGCTGGGCTGGTGATTAGATCATGTCCTTTCAGGATTCGGTACGTCGAAGCCTCTGATACAAAGTAACTTTCCTTGTCTGTGAACGTCACAGCCAGTTCTCGTGGCGATAACTCCGTTTCCTTCAGCGCCAGCTTTACAACCTTGCGTCGCACCTCATCAGGAATGCGGTTCCAGACGTGTTTTGGCTTGGGAGATTGGTCCTGAAGTCCAGCCTCACCACGCTGCAGATACCGGTCATACCAGCGATAGAATGTGGTGCGGGGAATGCCGAGTTTGGCCAGTGTCAGGCGAGCCGACAAATGCGATCCTTCGACCAGCCTGATAATTTCCAGCTTCTCAGATGCAGGATACCTCATTCTGGGTCGCCCCCATCGCCTGACATGCTTTTTTGAGCAGGCGGAGTTCGAGCGTTTGCTCTGCCACGACTTCCTTCAGGTCACGGGCCTCTTTGCGCAGATCTTTGACTTCGTCAGTCGTGGCAGCGCGGGCCGTATCGCCAGCCAGTCGGCGCTTCCCAGCTTCCATGAAGTCCTTTGACCATTTGTAATAGATGTCTTGGGAGATGCCCTCGCGGCGGCACCACGAAAGCCTAAACAACGTCACACCGTCGGACGTCTACTTCGGACGCGACAAAGCCATTCTACAGCAACGAGAAAGGATCAAACGAAAGACGCTCGAAACGCGCCGCTTGCATCACCGCCAGCGCGCCGCATAATCAAACCAACCAGATGAGCCAAACTCTCTCTTAGTTTAAGCCGCACTTGGTGCCAAAAACCCTGACGACGGACAGTCAAACTGGCGGACTGATTACTCTGCCGCGAGCTTGCGCGGGTCCACGAGCGTGATGATATCCGCCATGATTTTGTTCAACTCAAAGTCCTTGGGCGTATAGACCGCAGCAACACCCATGTCGCGCAGGCGTCCGGCGTCGTCTTCGGGAATGATCCCACCCGCGATAACGGGGATATGTGACAGACCTGCTTCTTTGAGTTTCGTGATCACATCTCCAATTAGCGGGATGTGTGAGCCGGACAGGATCGAGAGGCCAATGACGTGGGCCTCGTCCTTGGCTGCAGCATCGACAATTTCTTGTGGCGTCAGGCGGATGCCCTCATAGGCGATGTCTATCCCGCAATCGCGCGCGCGTGCGGCGATTTGCTCGGCGCCGTTGGAGTGCCCGTCGAGGCCCGGTTTGCCCACAAGGAACTTGAGGCGGCGGCCAAGGGCGTGGCTGACGAGGTCAACTTGCTCGCGCAACTCGTCGAGGCCCTCGGTGCGGTTGGACGGATTTTTGCTCACGCCTGTGGGTGCGCGGTATTGGCCAAAGGCGGCGCGGATCACGTCGGACCATTCGCCAGTTGTGACACCTGCGCGGGCGCAAGCGATGGAGGGGATCATGATGTTGGTGCCGTCTTTTACGGCTTCGGCCAGAGCGGAAAGGGCTGCCACGACAGCCGCGCCATCGCGGTCGCGCTTCCATTGGGTAAGTCGGCGAAGTTGGTCTGCTTCGGCGTCCTTATCCGCGACCATGATCGCGTCTTCGCCAGCGGTCAGTGGCGACGGTTCGCCCGTCGTCCATTTGTTCACGCCGACCACTGTTGTCGTGCCGTTCTCAATCCCTGCGATGCGGGCGACGTTACTCTCGACGAGGCGGCCTTTCATATAGGCGATGGCGTTGACTGCCCCACCCATGCCGTCGATTTGCGCGAGTTCGGCGCGCGCGCCTTCTTTGAGGGCGCTCACCTTGCGGTCAATCGCGGGGTTGCCGTCAAAGAGGTCGTCGAATTCCAGAAGGTCGGTCTCGTAGGCGAGGATTTGTTGCATCCTGAGCGACCATTGCTGGTCCCACGGACGGGGCAGGCCGAGCGCCTCGTTCCAAGCAGGAAGCTGCACGGCGCGGGCGCGGGCGTTTTTGGAAAGCGTGACTGCGAGGGTCTCCAAGAGAATGCGGTAGACGTTATTTTCGGGCTGTTGCTCGGTCAGGCCTAGCGAGTTGACCTGCACGCCATAACGGAAGCGGCGATATTTGGCGTCTTCTACGCCGTAACGCGTTGCGCAGATTTCGTCCCAAAGCTCGACGAAGGCGCGCATTTTGCACAGCTCCGTCACAAAGCGGATGCCAGCGTTCACAAAGAAAGAGATGCGACCAACCATTTCGGGGAAGTTCTCCGCGGGGACTTTGCCGCGCAGGTCGTCAAGGACGGCGGTGGCGGTAGCCAGCGCGAAAGCGAGTTCTTCCTCTGGTGTCGCACCCGCCTCTTGCAGGTGGTAGGAACAGACGTTCATCGGGTTCCACTTGGGCAGATGTTCGCGGGTATAGGCGGCCACGTCGGTAATCATGCGCAAGGAGGGTTCTGGCGGGCAGATATAGGTGCCGCGCGACAGGTATTCCTTGATGATGTCGTTTTGCACGGTGCCTTGCAGGGCCTTGACGTCTGCGCCTTGCTCTTCGGCCACGGCGATATAGAGCGACAACAGCCACGGCGCCGTCGCGTTGATCGTCATGGAGGTGTTCATCTGCTCCAGCGGGATATCGTTAAACAGCGCGCGCATGTCGCCAAGGTGGCTGACGGGTACGCCGACCTTGCCGACTTCGCCGCGTGCGAGGATATGGTCGCTGTCGTAGCCTGTTTGCGTCGGCAGGTCGAAAGCCACCGAAAGGCCGGTCTGCCCCTTGGCAAGATTACCACGGTAAAGCGCGTTCGAGGCCGATGCCGTAGAGTGACCTGCATAGGTCCGAAACAGCCATGGGCGGTCTTTCTGCGGTTGCGACATGGGGCGGCTCCTTGAATCTGGGTGCGAAATTTTATTTCGCGTTGATCCCATTATTGGTCATTTTCTGGCGTTGTCAATTCGCTGCGTTGCGGCATGGCAGGATTTACCTCTGACGCGTTCCCTGTCAGGGTCGCGCCATGACGCAAACGATTTCAATGCCGCTTTGGGCTTTTGTCTTGATCCTGCTCTTTGCGGCAGTGACATTCGCATCGCATTTTCTGTTGCCCTCTGTGCGCTGGTTCTTCCGCAAAAGGGCGGAGCGGGTGATTGCCAAGCTGAACACGCGGCTACAGCGCCCGATCGAGCCGTTCAAGCTGGCGCGGCGGTATGACATGATCCAGCGGCTGATTTACGATCCCGCGATTACCCATGCGGTGCATGACTATGCCGCAGAAGAGAGCGTGCCAGAAAGTGTCGCCTTCGAGAAGGCCCGCACCTATGCCCGCGAAATCGTTCCGTCGTTTTCGGCCACGGCCTATTTCTCCATCGGGACGCGGCTGGCGAAATGGTTGTCGAGATCGCTCTATCGCATCCGGCTGGGGACATTCGAGCGCGAAGACTTTGAGGCGCTGGATCCCAATGCCACTGTCATCTTCGTGATCAACCACCGCAGCAACATGGACTATGTGCTGGTGACTTATTTGGCCGCACGCGCGGGGGCCCTGTCCTATGCGGTCGGTGAATGGGCGCGGGTGTGGCCGCTCTCTGCGGTGATCCGTGCGATGGGGGCCTACTTTATTCGCCGAAAGTCGCGCGGGGCCTTATATCGTAAGGTTTTGGCGCGCTATGTGCAGATGGCGACGGCTGGCGGCGTGAGCCAAGCGGTGTTCCCCGAAGGCCGCCTGAGCGTGACCGGCGCGATTGATGCGCCAAAGCTTGGCCTGCTGAGTTACATCGTCGGTGACTTTAAACACGGCGGACGTGACGTGGTTTTTGTGCCCGCCGCGCTGAACTATGACCGCGTTTTAGAGGATCGGTTCCTGATCAAGGCGGATAAATCGGGTGAGCGCAGGTTCCGCCCGCCGCTTTGGACTGTGTTGCGCGGAACTGGTGTGCACCTTTGGGCGCGTCTCACGCGACGGTTCAAAAAGTTCGGGACGGCGGCCGTCAGCTTTGGCGCGCCGCTGAAGCTTTCTGATTTTGCGGCGGGGCGAAGTGGCGATTTCACCGACGCGCTCGGGGTTGAGATGATGCAGCGGATTGCTCGGGTTGTGCCTGTGTTGTCCGTGCCGCTCGTCGCACGGATTTTGCTGGAACAGGGGCCAATGACGCGGGCGGCCCTGATTGAAGAAGTGGCGCGGGTCAAGGCAGACCTTGTGCAACGTGATATTCCCGCGCCGCGCCGCGAACCGCTGGCGGTGGTCGACGCGGCCCTGACTGCTTTGCTGGCGCGCGGCGCATTGCGCGAATCTGGCGAGGAGATCGCGGTGAATGCGGCTGAAATCGATCTGGTGGCCTATTATGCCCGCTCGATTTCCCATCATTTTAATGCAGGTGCAGCGAAAATTTCTGCGACTGCTGGGTAATTAAATTACAAAATTGCGGCTTTTTAGGTTGCAAAGTTTCGCGGATAGAAGCTATCCATAGATGAACGCGGCGATTCTGCGCTGCGGCAATTACGTTGACTTCGACCTATGGAGACCGAGATGGCATTGGATACTCAACCTGCACCCGCAACTTATGATGCACCCGAAAAGCCGCTATATGAAGTCGGTGAAATGCCGCCCTTGGGCTATGTTCCAGAGCGGATGTATGCGTGGACGATCCGCCGCGAGCGGCACGGTGAACCCGAAAAGGCGTTCCAGATCGAGGTCGTCGATTGCCCGAAGCCCGACAGCAACGAAGTGCTCGTGATGGTGATGGCCGCTGGCGTCAACTACAACGGCGTCTGGGCGGGCCTTGGTATCCCGATCAGCCCGTTTGATGTGCACAAGGCAGAATATCACATTGCCGGTTCTGACGCGGCGGGCATCGTCTGGGCCGTAGGCGACAAGGTCAAGCGCTGGAAAGTGGGCGACGAGGTTGTCATCCACTGCAACCAAGATGACGGCGACGATGAGGAGTGCAACGGCGGGGATCCGATGTTCTCGGAAAGCCAGCGTATCTGGGGCTATGAGACGCCCGACGGGTCGTTTGCGCAGTTCACTTGCGTGCAATCACAACAGCTTATGCACCGCCCGCAGCATCTGACGTGGGAAGAAAGCGCCTGCTATACGCTGACGCTTGCGACCGCCTACCGTATGTTGTTCGGTCACGAGCCACACGATCTGAAGCCTGGCCAAAACGTGTTGGTTTGGGGCGCATCGGGCGGTCTTGGGTCCTACGCGATCCAGTTGATCAATACGGCGGGCGCCAATGCGATCGGCGTGATTTCCGAAGAAGACAAGCGCGAGTTTGTTATGGGCCTTGGTGCGAAGGGCGTTATCAATCGCAAGGATTTCAGTTGCTGGGGGCAGCTCCCCACTGTGAACACGCCCGAATATAACACGTGGCTGAAAGAGGCGCGCAGGTTTGGCAAGGCGATCTGGGAGATCACCGGCAAGGGCGTGAACGTCGATATGGTGTTCGAGCATCCGGGCGAAGCGACGTTCCCTGTGTCGTCACTGGTCTGCAAAAAGGGCGGCATGGTCGTGATTTGCGCAGGTACCACCGGCTTTAACTGCACCTTCGACGTGCGCTATATGTGGATGCACCAGAAGCGTTTGCAGGGCAGCCACTTTGCGCACCTCAAGCAGGCGTCTTCCGCCAATAAATTGATGCTTGAGCGCCGTTTGGATCCTTGCATGTCGGAAGTGTTCACTTGGGCCGACATTCCCGCTGCCCACACCAAGATGCGCAAAAACGAACATAAGCCCGGCAATATGGCGGTGCTTGTACAAAGCCCCAAGACGGGATTGCGCACCTTTGAAGACGCGATCGAAGACGCAAAGCGTTAACCATTACACGGCTCCCATGAGAAGCGTCGGCAAATTTGAGCCGGCGCTTTTCTTTTTTCTAGCGTTGCAGGTTTTCAAAACCTTAGATCTGCCGCTCCCACTATTTATGGGGGAGGTAAAGGAGTGGGTATCTTTCGTTAATAATCAAATGCTACCATAGGTTGTTAACGCTTCGTTAATAATTCCGTAGGAGGTTCATTATGGGAAATAGCTGGATTATCGACGTTCTTGCTGATTTGAAAACCTTTGCACAAAACAATGAGCTTCACTTGTTGGCGGTTCAGTTGGAAGAGACAGCATTGGTTGCCAAAGCAGAGATCGCGGAGATGTCCCAGAGGGCACCGATCTCGGTGCGGGGTGAAGCGACTGAAACTCGATCAATTTTTGTCCAAGCTGGGGGAAGCCGACGCTCTTGAGCAAATTCAGGGACTGATTGTCGGTCTGCGCAACGAGTTGCGCATCGATCATATCGTTTACCACTGGGTTAGCGCGGACGGCGAGCAATATGGGTTTGGCACCTACGATCCGCAATGGGTGCAGCACTATGTGGATCAGGAATATCTGCGGATCGATCCCGTCGTACTTGGATGCTTCCAGCGGTTTCATCCGGTTGATTGGAAACGGCTAGATTGGTCCTCGCGCGCTGCACGTGGCTTTCAAAAGGACGCGATTGCGCATGGTGTCGGCAATCAGGGGTTTTCTGTGCCAATCCGAGGCCCCAACGGCCAGTTTGCCCTTTTTACCGTTTCACATGCGACCGATGACGAAACTTGGGCCGAGTTCACGCAAAGCACCCAGCGCGATTTGATCCTGATTGCGCATTTCCTCAACCAAAAGGCGCTGGAGCTTGAAAAAGGGCGCGCGCCAGAGCCGGTACGCGCCTTGTCACCACGCGAAATTGACGCACTCACATTTCTTGCGATGGGTTATAGCAGGGGACAGGTCTCTGAGATGTTGTCGATTTCCGAGCATACATTGCGTGCCTATATCGAGAGCGCGCGGTTCAAGCTGGGCGCGTTGAACACCACCCATGCCGTTGCGCGCGCGCTTGCCGAAGGGCTGATTATCATCGGTGGGGCGGCCCGAGCGGCCACAGGCAATTGGCCCGGCCGCAAAGTCCCAAGGGCCGCCGCGAATTAACCAAAGCTCAAGACCTCCGCGCGGTGCGTTTACCCGATTTTGTCAAAATCCATCGACCCTGACGACTGTTAGATCAGTTGGAAGGGATCGATACATTGCTCCGTTATTTGACCGCAGAGGCGCTCGCCGCCTATCCCCGTTTACGCGACAGTATGCACCGTGACCGCACGGCCCAGTTTCGTGACCGTCTCAAGTGGGCCGTGACCGTGGATGCAGATGGTTTTGAGCGCGACGAATATGACGCGATGAACCCGCTCTATGTGATTTGGGAGATGCCAGATGGCACACATGGCGGATCAATGCGATTTTTGCCGACGTCAGGGCGCACGATGGTGCATGACCATTTCCCGCAGCTTTTGAATGGGGCCGACGTTCGGTCCGACCGGATTTGGGAGTGTACCCGCTTTTGTATTGCCCAAGGTGCGGGAGCCCATGTTGCCGGCGCCTTGATGCTGGCAGGTGGCGAGTTGATGCGTGCCTTTGCGCTGACCCATCTGTTGGGTGTGTTCGATGCCCGTATGGTGCGCATTTACAATATGATCGGTGCTACCCCCGAGGTGTTGGGCAGCACAGGCGAAGGCCGCGACAAGATTAGCGTGGGACTTTGGCACTATCGCAGTCAGGACCGTCAGGCAGTCTTGCGTCGCGCGAGGATTTCATCCGATCTGTCCGAATACTGGTTTAGCCGCTCGTTCGGGCACCCCATAAATCGTCGCATCGCCGCTTAACCTCTGGCAGCTTGGCGCGCCTCCCGCTAGTGTCGCCGCCATGAGCAGTGCACCGATTATATTCTCCGACGACCAAGCCGAAGCATGGGATGACGTTGCTACAATGCTGCGTCAATCCGGCGTCGATTTGGATGATAGCCTGCTGATGCCACCGCAATCGGACAAGCGCTCGGTCATGGCCGTGATTGGCAAGGCCGGATCAGGTAAGACCATGCTTTTGGCGCGCCTTTACAAGGCCTTGGAAGAAGCGGGCGTTGACGTTGTGTCTGGTGACTGGGAAGGCAAAAAGCGCAAGGATCGCCGCACTTTGGCTATTCTCGCACCGACGAATAAAGCGGCCTCCGTGCTGCGCTCGCGCGGCGTGCCTGCGACCACGATCCACCGCATTCTATACACCCCGGTCTATGATCCGGAGTATGAAAAGGTCGCCGAGTGGCTTGCAGGGCAGGGCGAGCGCCCCGAGATGGAAGGCTTGACAGAGATCGCCCTTGATCGCGCGTTCTCAAGCTATCAGACCCATAAATCGGTCCCTGCCGCTCTGGCCGCAGCTGGCTTGCGCGGCAGCGACTTTATTACCGGATGGAAGCGTCGCGAAGAGCCCCTTGATATCGGCTTTGTCGACGAAAGCTCGATGCTGGACGCCCGTCAGTTTGAAGATCTGCAGGAAATTTTCCCGACGCTTGTGCTGTTTGGCGATCCTGCGCAATTGCCGCCCGTGCAGACCTCTGGTGGGATGGTCTTCGAGACCATGCCCAAAGACAGCGTGAAGTCCCTGAGCCGCGTGCACAGGCAGGATGCGGGCAACCCGATCCTTGATCTGGCCCACGCTTTGGCCGATCCGATGCTGGATTTCTATCATTTCGAAAAGATGGTGGCCGAGGCCGCCGCGACCGATGAGCGCGTTGTCATGGCGCAGCGGGTCGAGGCCGATCTTATGGCGCGCAGTCCCGTACTGGTCTGGCGCAACGCAACCCGTATCCGGTTGATCCATGCGTTTCGCGCGGCCTTTGATGCGCCCGTCGATGAATTGCTTCCCGGCGAGCCGCTGATTTGTGACGGGATCGAGCTGCCGCTGAAGCATCGCAAAAAGCGGCTTGATCTGGAGGCCCGCGGGCTGATCAAGGGCGCGCAAGTGATCTATCTCGGACCTGGCCGCAAACCCGGCTTTTCGCGCTTGCATGTCATGGCCGCAGAAGACCCGCAGGTGAGCGCCGCCTCGATTGTGAAAATCGAACAAGAGGGCGACGCAGAGCCATTTATCCCCTTTGCTGCCCGTATGGGGGCGACGTTCTTGCATGGTGCGGCGGTCACGATTCATAAGGCGCAGGGCAGCCAGTGGGACACGGTGCAGGTCTTTGCCCCCGACATTGAGATTGCCGCCAAGATGGGCCGTGTCGAAGCGGGTCAACCGCTCTGGAAGCGGCTCGCTTATGTCGCGATCACCCGCGCGGAAACGCAGTTGCGTTGGGTCGTGCGCAACCGGCTTGCGCGCCCGAGCAGCCCGTTGACAGTGGATGATCTGGACGTCCCCGTTGTCGCGCTGGAACTGACAGCGCCAGAGGCTGATTAGCGCCGCAGCAATCCAAACGCAGCCGACGCGAGCCAGCCCGCCGAGATTGCAATCGCCAACGACAACAGCCCGTAGAGCAACGCTTGTTCATGGGCGAGATTGTAAAGCCAGCGCTCCATCCCGACCTTCTTGACAGGGATCGAGGTGACGTAGGTATCCACGACGTTCCCATCCCGCGTCAGAAAAATGCGTGCCACATAGAAGCCCTCGGTGAGGTTCGCTGGCATGGCGATATGTGTCTCGAAAAGCGTATCACGCGACAGATCGACCTGCCCTTCGAGGGTCTGATAGAGGTTATCGCGCTCGCGGATACGCATCAATGCACGCGCAAAACTCCTGCTATCGAGCACGTTTGTGCCAACCTCGCGCACGGCCTGCGGGATCGTGATCCGATTGTGCAAATCCTCGGAAGGGCGCAGGACTTTCGACAGCGGCCCGCTGGTCGCGACGGCATAGAACGATGGCGCGGCGTCGATCTTCACGTCATCGACGTTGACCCAAATGCCCAAGCGCCGCGCCTTGCGCCGCACGACGATCGGCGTGTCAGGCCCTGCCACGGTGACGATGACACCCAGTTGGCCATCGGGCATCGGAGATTCCCGTCGGATTGCACCAAAAACGAGGATTTCCGAGCCGTCAAAATCCGCTGTAATGGCAACCGCATCTTGGCTGAGACCAAGGACGATTTCTTCTTGGGCCGCAAGCGGCGCAGCGAAGAGCATGAGGAAAGCGAAAAGCCGCATCATGTCCCAATCCCCTTCGCGATTGAATAGACTTCAGCAGGTTGCAGCAGCAGGTCCAGCCCAAGCTTGAAGCAGACCGTCAGCACCAACAACGCCAGCAGAATGCGCAGTTGCTCGGCCTTGAGTTTGAGGCCGATGTGCGTGCCAAATTGCGCGCCAATAACGCCACCAATCAACAAGAAGACCGCCAAAACGATGTCGACAGTATAGTTGGTTGTCGCGTGTAGCAGGGTTGTGAAGGCGGTCACGAAAATGATCTGGAACAGAGAGGTGCCAATCACAACCTTCGTTGGCATCCCAAGCAGATAGATCATCGCGGGTACCATGATAAACCCGCCTCCGACGCCCATAATGGCCGACAAGATGCCCACAAACACGCCGACCATCATCGGTGGAATGACCGAGATATAAAGGCCGGAGACGCGGAATTTGATCTTGAAAGGCAGGTTGTGAATCCAGTTATGCTTGCGCCGTGTTGGAATACGCCCCGATTTGCGAATGGCCCGAAGGCTCTCGATGAACATCAAACTGCCGATGATACCAAGGAAGACCACATAGAAGATGGTGACCAGTAGATCCACTTGCCCCATTGAGCGCAGGTAGTTGAAGATGATAATGCCCAAGCCTGCGCCGATAAGGCCGCCGATCAGCAAGACCGAGCCCATGCGCAAATCGACCGTGCGCCGCTTAAGGTGCGCAAGCAGCCCAGAGACGGAGGAGGCGACAATTTGCGTCGCCCCTGTTGCAACTGCAACAGCTGGCGGAATGCCGATAAAGAACAGCAATGGCGTGAGCAAGAACCCACCGCCGACGCCGAACATGCCCGACAATATTCCCACGATTCCCCCAAGCCCTAATAACAGGAAAAGGTTCACCGAAATCTCGGCGATGGGGAGGTAAATTTGCATATGCTATCCCGGCAGGTCAGTGTGGCGGCGCTCTCACCAAAAACCTTTCGGTGTCCTATGTCAAACCCCTCTGCCCGGAAAATATGTCCGAGCAGAGGTTCAGGCAACTTTGGCCATAAATATGCGCTAGGATTGGACCTAGCGTTCTTTCACATAGGGGGCGCCGCCCGCGCGTGGCGGGATCGCCTTGCCAACAAAGCCCGCAAGGATGATCACGGTCAGGATGTAAGGCAGTACGTCAAGCAATTGTCCGTTGACCTTAAATCCGAGTGCACCTTCGATCACGTCGGGACGCAGTGCCAGCGCTTGTAGGAACCCGAACAACAGGCAGGCATAGAGAGCATACCAAGGCCGCCACTTCGCAAAGATCAGCGCGGCCAGCGCGATATAGCCGCGCCCTGCGCTCATGTCCTTGACGAAGCCTGCCTGAAGCGCTGTCGCCAGATACGTCCCTGCGATGCCGCAAAGGACTCCACAGATCGCGACCGCAGCGTAGCGCAACCCGATCACCGACACACCAGCGGTATCAACCGCCGCTGGGTTTTCGCCCACCGCCCGCATCCGCAAACCAAAGCGGGTCGCGTAAAGCACCCACCATGTCAGCGGCACCAGTAGGAGCGCGAGATAAACAAGCGCCGTATGCCCCGAAATCAACTCGTAATAAATCGGCCCAAGCACGGGCACGTCACGCAGCGCATCGGCAAAGGGCAGGGTAATTGGCTCGAACCGCGCCGCCCCTGCAAGTTGTGGTGTGCGCCCGCCTTGCCCGAACCAGCTTTGCGCGACAACAACCGTCAGGCCTGCGGCGAGAAAGTTGATCGCCACGCCGGAAATCAACTGGTTGCCGCGGAACGTGATCGAGGCCAGCCCGTGGATCGCGGACAGGGCAAGCGACGCGCCAATCCCTGCCAATAGGCCCAGCCAGGCAGAGCCGGTCGTGAAAGCGACTGCCGCAGACAGGAAGGCTGCCGCCAGCATCTTGCCCTCAAGGCCGATGTCAAATATGCCCGCACGTTCGGAGTAAAGCCCCGCAAGGCACGCCAGAAGCAAAGGGGTCGCGAGCCGCATTGTGCTATCGAGCACCTGTAGGAATGTCAGAAGATCCATTATGCGGCCCCCTTATTACGACGCTTTGCGGCGAGGAAGGCACGCTCCAGCGGCATCCGCACCATGTTATCGAGCGCACCTGTGAAAAGGATCACAAGTGCTTGGATCACCACAATCATCTCGCGCGGGATTTTGGTCCAGAGCGCCAGTTCGGCGCCGCCCTGATAGAGGAACCCGAACAGGATTGCGGCCAGAAAGACCCCGAACGGGTGACTACGCCCCATCAAGGCCACGGCGATCCCGATGAAGCCCGCCCCTTCAACCGCGTTCAAAACAAGGCGCTCGGCCTCGCCCTGCACGTTGTTGATCGCCATCATACCCGCAAGCCCGCCAGAGATCAGCATCGAGACCATGATGATCTTGGTGGGGCTGATACCCGCGTATTTGGCCGCAGATTCAGAGTGCCCGAAGGCGCGCAGCTCGTAGCCCAGTTTTGTGCGCCAGATCAACGCCCAGACCGCCACGCAGGCCAGAATGGCCACAAAGAACGTGATGTTCGCAGGTGCGGCTTTCGAGAATTCGATCCCGAAAAAGCCTAGCACGTCATGCAGGTTTGGCAGGTGGGTCGCCTCTGGGAACTTGCCCGTTGCGGGCTCCATCGACCCTTGCGGCTTGAGCGCGCCAATCAGCAAATAGTTGAGCAAAGCTGCCGCGATAAAGTTGAACATGATCGTCGTGATCACGATGTGGCTGCCGCGCTTGGCTTGCAGGAACGCGGGGATCGCCGCCCATGCCGCGCCAAAAACTGCGGCAGCCACGATGCCGCCCAGCAAGGCCAGCGACCAATGCGGCCAAGGGATAAACATGCACACCAGCGCCACGCCAAGCCCGCCCATCATCGCTTGCCCTTCACCACCGATGTTGAACATCCGCGCATGGAACGCGATCGAAACGGCAAGGCCCGTGAAGATAAAGTTGGTGGCGTAATAGAGTGTATACCCCCAGCCGTAGGTTGACCCGAGCGCGCCATCGACCATGATCTTGAGCGCATTGGTCGGGCTTTCACCGATTGCAAGGATCACAATGGCCGATAGTGTCGCCGCAAGGATCAGCGAAATCAGCGGAATAAGGACCACATCGGCCCACTTTGGCATGACATCCATTATGCGGCCTCCCCTTTGGTTATACCGGCCATCATCAGGCCGAGCTCTTTCTCGTCGGTTTGTGCAGGCAGGCGTTCGCCCATCATGCGGCCGTCAAACATCACCGCGATGCGGTCGGAGAGGGATAGAATCTCTTCCAGTTCGACAGATACCAACAGGATCGCCTTGCCTTGGTCGCGCAGGGCCACGATCTGTTGGTGGATAAACTCGATCGCGCCGATATCGACGCCCCGTGTCGGTTGGCCGATCAGCAATAGGTCGGGATTGCGCTCAATCTCGCGGGCCAGCACGATTTTTTGCTGGTTGCCGCCAGAAAAGCTTTTGGCGGCCAGTTTGGGATCGGGTGGGCGCACGTCGAAGCGTTCCATTTTGCCAACTGTGTCGTCTTTGATGGCGGCGTTATCCATAAAGATGCCGCGCTGGTATTTCGGGTCATGGTGATAGCCGAAGGCCACGTTTTCCCACGCGGTGAAATCCATGATCAGCCCCTCGCGTTGGCGGTCCTCGGGCACATGGGCAATACCACGCGCGCGGCGCGAGCGGCCGTCGGAATGGGTGCCTGTGAGGTCAATGGTCTGGCCGTTGACCGTGATGCTGCCCGTTGCCTTTTCATAACCGCCCAGCACTTCAAGGAGTTCGGATTGCCCGTTGCCAGCGACCCCCGCAATCCCGAGGATTTCGCCCGCTTTCACATGGAAATTGATCCCCTTGAGGCGGTGAACACCCTTGTTGTCAGTGACGTTGAGGTCTTTGACCTCCAACACAGTGGCACCCACTTTTGCAGGGGCTTTGTCGACGCGCAGCAGCACCTTACGGCCCACCATCAGTTCGGCCAGCTCAGCGGGGCTGGTCTCGGATGTTTTGACCGTGGCAGTCATTTCGCCGCGCCGCATCACGCTGACGGTATCGGTCGTTTCCATGATCTCGCGCAGCTTGTGGGTGATCAGGATGATTGTTTTGCCCTCGGCCTTGAGCCGCTCCAAAATGCGGAAAAACTGGTCGGCCTCTGCGGGGGTGAGTACACCCGTTGGCTCGTCAAGGATCAGGATGTCGGCCTTGCGGTAGAGCGCCTTGAGGATTTCGACGCGCTGCTGCATGCCCACACCGATATCTTCGATCAGCGCATCGGGTTCGACGTTCAAACCGTATTCCTCGGCCAGTGCCTTCAATTCGCGGCGGGCGCGTGCGAGCGACGGGCGCAATAGACCGCTATCCTCGGCGCCAAGCACCACGTTTTCGAGCACCGTAAAATTTTCGACCAGCTTGAAGTGCTGGAACACCATCCCGATGCCCGCCGCAATCGCGGCCTGACTGTCAGGGATCTGGACCTTTTTGCCGGCAATGAAAATCTCGCCTTTGTCGGCCTTGTAGAACCCGTAAAGGATCGACATGAGCGTCGATTTGCCCGCGCCGTTCTCGCCGATAATGCCGTGGATCGTGCCGGGCATCACGCGGATCGAGATGTCCTTGTTGGCTTGCACGGGGCCAAAGGCCTTGGAAATGCCTTTGAGTTCGATGGCAGGAGCTTGCGTCATTTTGGGCACCACAGTGAGGTAAAATGCAAAGGGGCCGCGCCGTTGGATCGGCACGGCCCCATGTTTCGGCCTTAGCTGTTTGACTTAGAAGTCAAGCGCTGGGCAAGTCTCGTCGGAGTTGTAGTTGTGCACTGAGATCGAGCCGTCGATGATTGCAGCTTCTGCGGCATCAAGGGCGGCTTTCATCTCTTCGGTGATCAATGGTGCGTTGTTGTCGTCAAGCGCGTAGCCGACGCCGCCATTGTTCAGGCCCATCACGTTAAAGCCGGCTTCCAAAGCGTCGCCCGCCTTGAAAGCGTCGTAAACCGCGTTATCAACGCGCTTCATCATGGATGTCAGCACTTTTCCTGGGTGCAGGTAGTTCTGGTTGCTGTCAACGCCGATGGAAAGCATCTCGTTGTCGGCAGCGGTCTGCAAAACGCCCACGCCTGTGCCGCCAGCGGCCGCGTAAACCACGTCTGCGCCTTGGGATTTCTGCGCCAGTGTCAGCTCGGAGCCCTTCACCGGATCGTTCCAAGCGGCAGGTGTTGTGCCTGTCATGTTGGAAAGAACTGTCACATCAGCATTCTCCGCTTTCGCACCCTGTGCGTAGCCACAAGCAAAGTTGCGGATCAACGGGATGTCCATGCCGCCGATGAAGCCGACAGTGCCTGTCTTGGACGCCATCGCCGCAGCCATACCAACAAGGTAAGAGCCCTGCTCTTCAGCGAAAACTATCGAGCGCACGTTTGGTGCGTCGACAACCATGTCGATGATCTGGAACTTTGTGTCTGGATAGTCGCCAGCCACTTCTTCAAGCGCTGTTGCGAAAGAGAAGCCAGCCATGACGATCGGGTTGTTGCCGTTCTCAGCAAAGCGGCGCAGCGCCTGCTCGCGCTGTGCGTCGGACTGAAGCTCTACTTCGTCGAAGGAGCCGCCAGTCTCATCCGCCCAACGCTGTGCGCCAGTGAAGGCAGATTCGTTGAAAGATTTGTCGAACTTGCCGCCAAGGTCGAAAATGATCGCCGGATCAGCAAGTGTTACGCCCGCGGAAAGGGCCAGTGCAGCCGTCGCGCCAAGCATTTTATGCATAAGGGTCATAAGGTTAGTCTCCCAGGTCTTTGGTTGTGGAGGAGAGAGCACCTTGCCTTCCCCCCGAAAAGCCGAGCCGATTTTGGTCGGCCTATGGCCAGATAAGGCCCTGCTAGGGGGCTGCGGTCAACCAGTTTTTATGAATCGCGGGTTTGTATTTGACCAAAAGATCAATAAAATAGAAGGTTGGTTCACCCGCTGCGATGCGAACACACGCTAAACGAGAATTTGCATGACGTCGGCGCCGACTTTGTCGCCTGTTGCGGTGACATAGTAGCGCGGTCGCGTGCCAATAACTGAGAAATTATTGTTTTTATATAGGGTCTTAGCAGCAGTATTGGTCTCGGAAACTTCCAAAAACACCCGTGTTGCCCCTTTGCTTTGCGCCAAGGTCAAAAACTGGGCAAGGGCCGCTTGCGCCAGCCCTTTTCGCTGGTGATCGGGGTGGGTCGCGAGGGTCAGGACCTCCGCCTCATCCGCAATCACGCGCCCAAGAACAAATGACTTTGCGTCACCACACAGAATCATACCCGTTTGGGACATCAGGCTCGCGAACTCTTCCGCCGACCAAGGCCGCTGATCGGTGAAGGCAGCGGCGTGGGTTTGGGCAAGGTCTTCGGGTATCATGGCAGGATAACGGGCGGGGCGTCTCGTGGCGGAGCAGCGTCTGCCTCTCGCAAATAGAGCGGAGCGGGCGGTTTGGTCGCGCTCTGCAAACCCAACGCCGCAATGCGTGCGATCGCTTCAATAACCGAGTGGCGGGGTTGGAGAACGGGTAGCCCCAACACATGAGCGACCTCGGTCGCCGCATCACCGACGACAGAGGTTTCAGCTTGTGGGTGCAGTTTGGGCAAGTCATCTTTCGTGATATCGCACAATGCCGCAACGCCGTTCATTTGCACATAGGCCCGATTACGCGGCGCCTTTAGGCATGTGATAACGCCTGGCAAATTGAATGAAAGCGCATCAAGGGTCGAAACGCCAATGGCCTTTTTGCCAAGCCCCAACGCAAGTCCGCGGGCGGCGGCGACGCTAATGCGGATACCAGTGAAGTTTCCAGGCCCGATGCCGACACCGATTCCGTCAAGATCGGCCCAGCTGAGGTTCGCCTCAGCCAGCATTTCTTCAAGCATCGGCATAAGATGTTCAGCTTGGCCTTTTGCCATCTCATCCGTGCGCGTTACAATCGTGCCGCCATGAAGCAAAGCGGCAGCGCAATGCGCCGCCGATGTGTCAAATGCGAGGATTGTTGGGAGTGTCACGCCTGTGCCGTAGATCAAGCCGCGACAGGGCGCACTTCAACCACTTCGGGGATGTAGTGGCGCAGCAGGTTTTCGATGCCCATTTTCAGGGTGAGCGTCGACGACGGGCAACCCGCGCAAGCGCCTTGCATGTGCAGATAGACAATGCCGCGTTCAAAGCCGTGGAAGGTGATATCGCCGCCATCTTGGGCCACGGCAGGGCGGACGCGGGTATCAAGCAGTTCCTTGATCTGATCCACAATCGCGCCATCTTCGCCTGTATGCTCGGCATGGCCAGAGGCAGGCGTTTGGTTCTCGCCAATCACAGCCTGACCTGATTGGTAATGCTCCATGATCGCACCAAGGATCGCAGGTTTGATGTGATCCCATTCGGTGCCCTCGGCCTTGGTCACGGTCACAAAATCATTGCCAAAGAAAACACCCGTCACGCTGCCCGTCGCAAAGATGCGCTTGGCAAGCGGGGAGGCTTGGCCTGCCTCAAGTGTCGGGAAATCGGCAGTGCCCATCTCCAGAACGGTCTGGCCGGGCAGGAATTTGAGGGTCGCTGGGTTTGGCGTGGATTCTGTCTGGATGAACATTGGGTCAACCTTTCTGTCTAGACACTAGATATGCGCCCGCAGACCTGTCGCGTCAAGGTTTGGAATCATTCGAAACAGATCGGATCAGGTGATCGCTTCCAGGCGTTCCTTGGACAGATCCTCGGGGACAACCGTAATTGGCACGGGCAAAGTGCCTGCTTGTCGGGTCAAAGCGGTCACAAGCGGGCCGGGCCCTTTGTTGTCACTTGCAGCGCCAAGCACCAAAACCCCGATTTCAGGGTCTTCCATGACTTGGGCCATGATTTCCTTGATGGGTTCACCTTCGCGGATCACCAATTCGGGGTTCACACCCTGTTTGTCGCGCATCCATTTGGCGAAGACTTCGAAATGGACTTCGATCCGTTCGCGGGCTTCGGCGCGCATAATCTCTCCGACGCCGATCCAGTGGTTGAATTCATCAGGTGGAATAACGGACAGGACGGCAACGCCCCCGCCAGAATGTGCCGCGCGCATGGCGGCAAAGCGCATGGCGTTTAGACATTCGCGGCTATCATCAAGCACGACTAAAAACTTGCGCATGGTCTTCCCCTTTGTTCGGGGTTGATATTGGCGCAAGCCTTGAGCTGTGGCAACTGTTGTTAGGCGAGAGCCAGCAATGCCGCGACATCAAGCCGTGCGTTCACCATAGCCAGCGACCCGTCGGGATTGCGCGGCCATTCGGATTCCGGGCGGTCCACATACAACTCGACACCGTTCTGGTCGGGGTCGCGCAGATAAACCGCTTCGCTCACGCCGTGATCGGCAGCACCGTCCAGCGGGATGCCCGCGTCCAGAACCCGCTTGATCACAGCCCCCAAAGAAGCCCGGTCCGGGAACAGAAATGCTGTGTGATAGAGGCCTGTATGCCCTGCAGGCGGCGGGGTTGCGCCAAGGCTTTCCCAAGTGTTCAGGCCAATGTGGTGGTGATACCCGCCAGCCCCCAAGAACGCCGCGCGTTCACCCATACGTTGCTGCACATCAAAGCCGAGGATGCCTTGATAGAACGCAATGGACGCGTCGATGTCGGATACTTTCAGATGAACGTGCCCGATTTGGGCAGATGCTGGTGCAGACATGGCTGTCTCCTTTATCGCTATGCCGAAACATAGCAATAAAAGGGCTCGTACAGAACTGGCGCGTTTCAACAGTGAAAGTGCGAAAATGCGGCCTTAGCTGCGCAGCATGCCGACAATGTCATAGGTCTTGCGCAAAATCGGTTCCGCAATTTCGCGGGCGCGCGCCGATCCGTCGCCCAAGATGCGGTCGATCTCGGCAGGGTCAGCCATCAGGCGGGCCATTTCGTCCGAAATCGGCGCAAGTTTTGCCACAGCCAGATCGGCCAACGCTGGCTTGAAGCGGCCCCACTGTGCGCCTGCGTATTCCGCGATCACATCCGCGGAGGTCACGTCGTTGAGGGCCGCATAGATATCGACCAGATTGCGCGCTTCGGGGCGGTCAGTCAGGCCTTCAACGGTTTCGGGCAATGGCGCGGCGTCTGATTTCGCTTTCTTGAACTTCTTGGCGATCTTATCGGCATCATCGGTCATATTGATGCGTTCCATATCGCTTTCGCCGGACTTCGACATCTTCTTGGTCCCGTCGCGCAGGTTCATCACACGGGTTGCAGGGCCGTCGATGACGGGGGTCGTTTCAGGGAAGAAATCAACCTTATAGTCGTGGTTGAACTTTTTCGCGATATCGCGGGTCAGCTCGACGTGCTGCTTTTGGTCCTCGCCCACAGGCACATGGGTCGCGTGGTAGAGCAGAATATCAGCCGCCATCAGCGCGGGATAGGCGTAAAGCCCAAGCGAGTGCTTTTCCGCATTATCGCCCGCCTTGTCCTTGAACTGGGTCATGCGGTTCATCCAACCGACGCGGGCCACACAGTTGAAAATCCAGCCAAGTTCGGCATGGGCAGAGACCTGAGACTGGTTGAACAGGATCGACTTTTTCGGGTCGAGACCAGAGGCGAGATAGCCCGCAGCCACCTCGCGTGTCGCATTGGCCAGCTCGGCGGGGTCCTGCCAGACCGTGATCGCATGCATGTCAACGACGCAATAGATCGTCTCCATCTGGCCTTGCATCCCTACAAAGCGCTTGATCGCGCCAAGATAGTTGCCAAGTTGCAGACCGCCCGAAGGCTTGATCCCAGAGAAAACGCGAGGTGTGAAGGCAGAGTTGGTCATGGTCAAAATGTCCGGACTGGAAATTGCTGTCAGTGTCGCTTACCCATGCCAGAGAAACCCGTCAACTTCAACCACCCCGAAGGGCCAGCCTATGCAAGACGAAGCCATCGTAAACCCGATCCCGCCTGTGATCATTGTTCTGTGCCTGATTGTTGTGGGTGTCGAGCTTGTGCTGTCGGCGGCCACGGCCGGATTTATTGGCGGGCCGCTTGGTGTCGGCTGGCGGTTGATGGCGATGCAAGACTATGCGTACTCGCCCGCCGTTCTCGATCGTGTGGTGAGCGTCGGCGACGTCAGCTTTGATGTGATCAAACGGTTTGTGACCTACGGCTTTGTGCACGCAAGCTTTACTCAAGCTCTTTTTGCCGCCGCTCTTTTACTGGCCTTGGGCAAATTCGTCGGTGATGTTTTTCAGACGGGGGCCGTGCTGTTGGTGTTCTTCGGGTCGCTGGTTTTTGGGGCGATTGTGTTTGGGCTTTTTGTCGGGGGGACTATCCCGCTTTTGGGGATTTATCCTGCGATTTACGGGCTGATCGGGGCTTATACCTATATCATCTGGTTGCGCATGGGACAGACGGGGGAAAACCAATTGCAGGCGTTCCGCCTCATCGGCTTTTTGCTGGCGTTGCAATTGGTGTTTGGCCTGATCTTTGGCAGCAGCCCCGTCTGGATCGCCGAGCTCGCTGGATTTGTATTCGGATTTGGCATCTCGACGGTGGCCGCACCGGGCGGATGGGCGGCGCTTTTGGTCAAGCTGCGCGAGCGCTCTTAACGGCGCAATGCGCGGCGGAACTCGCCAAGCTTGAACGCCCCGAGCAGTTGGCCAAAGCCGAAATAGCTGACGATCCCGACCGTGATCAGCACCAACAGAGCGATATAGCGCACGGTCTGCATGCCAAACAGCGGGGATAGCACGGCCTCGGTCATTAAAAGCATCGCCCCCATGCCAACAGAGGCACCGATAATCCGCACCAGACGTCTGCGGAAGCGCGGGTCAAATTGCGCGGCCTCGCCCATATTGCGCGACCCCAACCAGAGCAGAATAACCATCGCCCATCCGGTGAGTGTCGTGCCAATGGCGGCAGCGATGAATCCGATCACAGGTGACAGACCCACCGCCAGCAACAGGTTGAGCGCCATGGCAGCCAAGGCATAATAGAACGGGCGCTTGGTATCTTCGCGGGCGAAGTAAAGTGGTTGCAGCGTCTTTTGCAGCACAAATGCAGGTAGCCCCAACCCATAGACTGCCACGGCCAAAGCGGTCGACATCGTGTCTTCGGACGAAAAAGCCCCGCGCTCGAACAGCACGCTAACCAGCGGGATCGGGATGATCATCAGCGCGACGGCCGCAGGCACCGTGAGCGCGAGGCTCAATTCGCTCGCGCGGTTGAAGGCGTCTTTGCCGCCCGCGACATCATCCGCCCGCAATCTGCGCGACAGGTCGGGCAAAAGCACCACGCCGATCGCTATGCCCACAACGCCAAGCGGCAATTGGTAGAGGCGGTCGGCATAGTTCAACCATGCCACCGCGCCGTCGAAATAGCTGGCAACCTGACGGCCCACGAGAATATTGATTTGGACAACACCGCCCGCAAGCGCCGCAGGGGCCGCGATCAGCGCGAGTTTCTTGAGTTCGGGCGTCATCTTGGGGCGGGCAAGGCGCATCGGGAATCCCGCGCGCTTGGCTGCGATCCAGACAATCGCCATCTGCACCACGCCGCCCACAGGCACCGAAAACGCGAGCCATTCACCAAAATGCTGGTGGATGGCGGTTTCCATCGCTTCTCCCGCCGTATCGCTCCACGCCCAAACCAAGGCGGCGATGACCATCGCCGTGATAAAGATGACGTTCAAAAACACAGGGGCCGCCGCTGCTGCCATAAAGCGGCCCGTCGCGTTCAAGACGCCCGATAACAAAGCCGACAGCGAGATAAACAGGATATAGGGAAAGGCGATCCGCCCATAATAGACTGACAAGTCAAAGCGGCTGTCACCGATAAAACCAGAGGCCATAGCCGTCACCAGCAGCGGCATGAAAATGATCCCGGCCACGGTGAAAACCGTCAGGATGAACGTCATCCCCACAAAAGTATCCTGCGCGAATTTCAACGCGCCGTCGTCTGCCTCTACTTTCTTGGAGAACATCGGCACGAATGCCATGTTGAACGCCCCTTCCGCAAAGAAGCGGCGAAACAGGTTCGGCAGCGAAAAGGCGACCAAAAAGGCCTCGGCGACAGGGCCAGTACCCAGATAGGAGGCGATCATAATATCGCGCACAAATCCCATCAGGCGGCTGAGGAGTGTCCAAATCCCGACGGTGAAAAATCCTGCCATCAGGCGGATTGGTTTCATGTTGTTGCCCTTTCGGCACCTTGGGTAATTGCATCGCGCAATTTGCGTTCGAGCGTATCCCGTTTGGCCTCGGAGTGGAATTTCAGCCCCACGATATCCTTGACGTAAAACGTATCGACGACCTGCTCACCAAAGGTCGCGATAACCGCACTTGCGATGTAAACGTGGTTGTGCGCAAGCGTTCTTGTCAGATCGAACAGCAATCCGGGGCGGTCGCGGGTGTCGACTTCGATGATCGTGTAGATTTCAGAGCCTTCGTTATCGAAGGTGATATGCGTGGGCACTTTGAAGGCGCGTTCGCGCTTCTTGATCTTGTCGCGGTCCTTGAGCGCATCGCGGGCAATGACCTCGCCTTTCAAGGTGCGACTGATCATCTGTTGCAAGCGGGGCAGGCGGGCAACCTCATAGGGGCGGCCATCGGCATCTTGCACCCAGAAGACGGCCGTCGCGTAGCCGTCGTTCGAGGTATAGGTGCGGGCATCCACAACGTTTGCGCCCACCAGCGCCAAGGCGCCCGTCATGCGGCTAAACAGGCCGGGGTGATCGACCATGGCCAGACAGATGCGCGTGGCGTCGCGGTCTTCGTCAAGGGTCAGGTCAATGCTGATTTCGGAATCGTTCACATCGCGCAGCAAATGGGCGAAGATCTTATGGGTGGCGAGTGGCAGGCCTTGCCAATAGGGCCCGTAATGGCGGCCAGTCTCAAGCCGGACCGCTTTGGCGTCCCAATCGCTTAATTCTGCCCGCAGCAAGCGCTTGGCTTCGGCTTCGCGGGTATCACGATTGAGCGCTTCTAGGCCGTTCTCAAGCGCGTTGCGCGTCGCCTTGTAGAGGTTGCGGATCAAGACCGCTTTCCAGTTGTTCCATGTGTCGGGGCCAACGCCCCGAATATCGCAGACGGTCAGCACGGTCAGCAGATCAAGGCGCTCGACGGATTTCACGGCCTTGGCGAAATCGCGGACGGTGCGCGGCTCTGAAATATCACGCTTTTGCGCGACGTCAGACAGCAGCAAGTGATGGCGGATCAGCCACTCGACCGTTTCACATTCTTTTTTGTTGAGACCAAGGCGCGGCGCCACACGGCGGGCAATCTGCGCGCCAAGGATCGAATGGTCCTCAGGGCGGCCCTTGCCGATATCATGCAACAAAAGCGCCACATAAAGCACGCGCCGGTTCACGCCCTTCTTGAGAATGGATGAGGCGACCGGCAGCTCCTCGATCAGTTCTTCACGCTCAATGCGGGCGAGGTGGCTGATGCATTGGATGATATGCTCGTCCACGGTGTAGTGGTGATACATGTTGAATTGCATCATCGCGACAATGGGCGCGAAATCGGGAATAAACGCGCCCAAAAGGCCCAATTCGTTCATACGTCGCAGGCCACGCTCGGGATTTCCATGCTTGAGCATCACGTCGAGAAACAGCTTATTGGCCGCCTTATCTTCCTGCACGTTCTCGTCGATCAGGTGCAGATTTGCCGACAACAGCCGCATGGCCTCGGGGTGCAACAACGTGCCCGTGCGCAACGCCTCTTCGAAAATCCGCAGCAGGTTGATCGGATCATCAAGAAAGGTCTTCTTGTCGGCAACCGTCAGGCGGTTTTGCAAGATCGCATAGGGTGGTTTTGCTTTCTTGCGGCGCGACAGCAAGCGGGTGAGCATCGGTTCGGATTTGGTGAAAGCTGCTTCTTGGGCTGTCAGAAAGATGCGGGTCAATTCGCCCACTTGGGTCGCGCGGCGGAAATAGTCTTGCATAAAGTGCTCGACCGCCCGCCTGCCACTGCCATCCTGATAGCCCATACGCGCCGCGACTTCGACCTGCATGTCAAAGGTAAGCTGATCGGTGGGACGGCCGGTAATCAGGTGCAAATGGCAGCGCACCGCCCAGAGAAAGTCTTCGGCCTTCACAAAGGTGGCGTATTCCTCGGCGGTAAAGACCTTATGGTCCACCAGTTCGGACGCCTGTTTGACGCCATTCACATATTTGCCGATCCAATAGAGAGATTGCAGATCGCGCAATCCGCCTTTGCCCTCTTTGACATTCGGCTCAACCACATAGCGCTGGCCGCCTTGCTTGCTGTGGCGTTCTGCGCGCTCGACGAGCTTGGCCTCGATAAATTCGGCAGCGGTTGATTTGAACAGTTCCGACCAAAGGCGTTTGCCAAGGCTCTCCGCCAATGCCGCGTCGCCCGCCAAAAAGCGGTACTCGACCAAAGACGTGCGAATGGTGAAGTCTTCACGGGCGAGCCTGATGCAATCCTTGATGGTGCGGCTTGCATGCCCGACCTTCAGCTTCAGATCCCACAGGATGTAAAGCATCGATTCAATGACGCTTTCTGCCCAAGGGGTGATCTTATAGGGGGTCAGAAACAGCAGGTCGACGTCGGATTGCGGGGCCATTTCACCGCGCCCATAGCCGCCCACCGCAATCAGCGCGAGGCGCTCGCCTTCGGTCGGGTTCGGCAGCGGGTGTAAGTATTTCGTCGCGACATAGAGCACCTCATGCACGATTTGATCGGTCAGGTAGCTATAGGCGCGGGTCGTGGGGCGGGCCGTGAAGGGCGCGGCCTCGAAGCCCTGCGCAATGGCCGTGCGTCCGGCTTTCATAGCCGCCGCCAGCACTGCGACAGTTGCGCGGCGCAGGGCTGCGGCATCGGGCGCGTCTGCCGCTGCCGCGTCTATGGCGGCGCGGGTTTGCGCATTGTCAAAAATCGACGACGCCGGACAAATAAATTCGTCCGGCGTTTGGATGACCATGTCTGCGCGGCTCGGTTTAGGAACCGGAGCGACCGAAGGATCTTGGGGCTTGCTCAAGGATCACCACCTGATTGTTACGGATCGTTGCGATGGAAAGGCTGCGCTCGTTCAGGCCGTTTGGCAACAGGCGGAAGACGCCTGCCGTGCCTTGGAACCCTTGCGGTGCGGTCAGGGCGGATTTGCTCAGCGCATTGGGATTGCCCGAGGCGACAAGCGCGCCGATCGCTGCGATCCCGTCATAGGCGAGGCCCGCAAGCGGGTGGGGCGTCTCACCATAGGCCGCCGCATAGCGGTTATTGAACAAGGCGGACATGCCTTGGTCTGGCAGTGCAAAAAGACCGCCTTGCAGGCCCGGTAACGCAAGCGCCTGAGGAGCGGCGTACCAACGGGTCAGGCCGATGTAGCGGGTGATCGCAGGATCAATCCCTGCTTCTGGCAAGGCTGTCGCGAGGATTGGCAAATCGGAATTTACGCCAGCGGTCATAAACACAGCCGTTGCACCGCCGGCTTTGGTTGCCGCAGCAATCCGGCCCGCGGAAGAGACAATCGCCTGCTGGGAAAGCGGATAGCTCTCGGCGCCAGACACCTGTGCCCCGTATTTGCGCACTGCATTCGCGATCGCGTCACGGCCCAGTTGGCCCTGAAGATCGTCGCCATGCACAATCATATAGCGGGCGATGCCCTGACGGGATGCGTATCTGACAAGCTGATCGGCGGTGTTCTGGAAGGTTGCGCCCAGAATAAAGACGTTGCCGCCCGCCATCGTCGTGTTGTTGGAGAAGGCCAAGACGTTCACGTTGCGCGAGGCCACCGAAATGCCCGCCGCATTCGCCGCTTCGCCAAAAAGAGGGCCGAGAATAATTTTGGCGCCGTCATCGACCGCGCGCGATGCCACTGAGGCCGCCTGCAATGGATCAGCACCAGTATTGTAGACGCGCAAATCAATTTTCACACCATTGAGGTCAGAAATGGCCAAGCGCGCCGCATTCTCAAGATTCTGTGCCAAAAGGGCGTCGGTGCCTTCACCTGTGCCTCCGGGCACAAGCAAAGCCACCTGAACCGGTGCTTTTGGATTGATCCGAGGGCCCGAGGTGTCACCAGACGGCGTGATTCCCGAAGGGGCACATGCGACAAGCCACACAATGGACATGAACGCGAAAATTCGTGCAACCGCCTTGCGGGCACTGGGTAAACAAGCAAACATAGGCAAAACTCCCTATTGGTGGCCTGTCCCTTTTTTTGTACCGCAATGATTTGCGTTATGGGGACATCACTGGGGGACCATAATACTGCTTCAGCCACAAGGGTCCAGTTATGAATTTTCTGACCAAGCCGCTCTCCGCTGGTCTTTATTTCGTGGCGACCCCCATCGGGTCGGCACGCGATATGACTTTGCGCGGCCTTGATATACTCGCCTCCGCCTCGTTGATTGCCGCTGAAGATACGCGCACGGCCCGCAAATTGATGGAAATTCACGGGGTGCCGCTGAATGGACGGCAAGTTGTGGCCTTCCACGACCACACCAGCGACGGGGCCGCCAAACGGTTCGTCGATGCCATCAAGGCCGGACAATCGGTGGCTTATGTCTCCGAGGCGGGCACGCCTTTGGTCGCCGATCCGGGCTATGAATTGGGCCGTGCTGTGATCGCGGCGGGATTACCCGTGACGACCGCACCGGGCGCCTCGGCGGTTCTGGCGGCGCTGACGGTGTCAGGTTTGCCCACGGACCGTTTTGCTTTTGTCGGGTTCCTGCCCAGCGCCAAAGTCCAGCGCGAGACCGAAATCGCGATGCTGCGCGATACGCCCTTTACGCTTGTGTTTTATGAAAGTCCCAAGCGCGTTAGTGATATGTTAAATAGCTTGCGCGATGTTTTGGGGGGTGATCGTCAGGCGGTTGTCTGTCGCGAGTTGACCAAGAAGTTCGAAGAAACGCAGCGTGGGTCGCTTGATGATCTCTGCGCGGCTTTCGAGGGGCGGGCGGTGAAGGGCGAGCTTGTCGTGCTCGTCGGGCGCGAAGGGGCCAAAGACGTGGCGGAAATGGACGTGACAGAGGCCTTGCGCGAGGCGATGAAAACCATGCGTGTCAAGGATGCCGCGACGATGGTCGCGGGGGCGATGGGCTTGCCTCGCAGGCAGGTCTATCAAATGGCGCTGGGCTTGGGAGCAGACGAATAACCGGATCAGTCGGATATCACGCAGGCCTTGCCGCCGAAGACAGTGTCGCGCGCCATTATGAGGCCCGCGCGCATACGGTTGCTGCGATGCGGTGGCGCGGGCAGGGTGGCGAAATCGACCTCATTTGCCGTCACGGGCCGCAAGTCGTATTTGTCGAGGTCAAGAAAAGCGCCAGTTTCGCCCGCGCATCGACACGGCTCGGGCGCAAGCAGATGGATCGTTTGATCGCAGCAGGCGCGGAATTTCTGGAAGGTGAACCAAAGGGCCAACTCACCGACGTCCGCTTTGATCTGGCGCTGGTCGACGGGCAAGGTCAGGTCCAGATCGTGGAAAATGCGTTCGGCGAGGCCTGACCCGTTGA
>JAQXBV010000060.1 GCA_029252195.1 Yoonia sp. | reverse complement strand
CGGCAGGACGCACCAACAAGCTTACGGAAGTGTTTGTTTAGAGACCTAGAAGACGATCAACGTATCGATTGGCGGACAGCGGTCGTTAGCTGCGCTTTGCATTAACGTCTGCTGTGCGGACGAAGCGGACCCTCGACGTTTTGCTATGAATGGCTGCTTTCCTGGTGCTTCGGGTGCAATGAAACATTGCAGGTGTGAAGCTGACTATCACTCAGATTATGAGACGATTTGCGCGTCGTTGTAAGAGCGGACTTTCATTTTCTTCCGCTAACATCTGACACGCGCACTTATCGTACATTTGCGATTTTACTACGCGGGCGTTTTCGGCCCTTGTTGTGATGCAATTAGAGTCAGGCTTGAAAGGCCAGAGCACCTTTTCCCGCGATAATTTTGCCGCGAAATCCTGCAATCCGCGACACGCGGGTTTCGGACTTCTTCGCCCCATTGAGATTAATCACATAGCTTCTTTGGCGCCCCGGCGTCAGATTGTGAAACGCGTGGGACAGTTCTGGATCGGCATCGAGCGCGTCGACCAAATCGTCAGGCAGGACGATATCGCGTTCAACTTTCGAGGCTTTTATGCCGGCATCCGCATACTCCATCAATTCCTTAAGATACGCGCGGAGTGTCGGCTCCAAGGATGCAACTTCGCCACGGTCTGTAAAGCTGATCATGCCCGCTGTCTGGCTGTTTGGCCCTTGTTTCTCAAGAACACCGTCCGCGTCTTTTAACAGTGCGGCATTCATAAAGGTCAGACGAAAATTAGTGCGAAACGCACCAAGGATCGCGATATTGCGGCCGTTGTGTGTATAGCAGGGATGGCTCCATTTGACGGTCTCGATCAGTCCCGTATCGGTGCAAATCTGGCGCAGTGCCACAAGGCCATCAGTCCAAAGCCGCGTCGAACATTCGGGTGTCTCAAATCGCGTACAGCGACCGCAGCCTTTGGTGAAATAGTCGGCGGGGTTCGTTATCATTGCGCGCCTTTGGCGTTGGCGCGGCTCATGGCATGGGCACGTCAGTTGTGAATTTGGGTATGGAATATCCCAACTGCACAGCGGGGCGGGAGGCAATGCGCAGGTACCAGTCTTTGACGTTCGAGAAGGCGTCAAGATCAACCTCTTGCCATTCAAACCGTGACACCCAAGGCCAGCAGGCCATGTCGGCGATAGAATACATGCCGCGCCCGTCACCTGCGATGTATTCGCGACCCTCAAGACGTCTGTCCAACACGCCGTATAGGCGCAGTGCCTCGGCGCTGTAGCGCTGTTCGGCGTATTCGGATTTGCCTTTGTTGTATTTCACAAAGTGATGCGTTTGACCCAGCATCGGGCCGAGCCCCCCCATCTGCCACATCAGCCATTCCACCATGCGCCAATACTCATCACCCTCGCATTGAAATTGGCCATATTTATCGGCGAGGTAGAGCATGATCGCGCCGGTTTCCATCATCTGGATACCCGTGTCGTGATCCACAATCGCGGGGATGCGGTTATTGGGCGCGATCTTCAGGAAATCGGGCGCGAATTGTTCGTCCTTGGAAATGTCGATCGCGTGGGCGGTATAGGGCACGCCGAGTTCTTCGAGCAGGATTGATACTTTGCGCCCGTTCGGCGTCGTCCAAGTGTAGAGGTCAATCATGGTGTGGTCCTTGGTTCGGGATCAAACGATATCAATACGGTAGCCGGATCGCGGGAAGTGGACGCAGACCGTGCCAACATCGTCGGCCGTGCGTTCAATCGTGACCGTTTCCGCATCCGCAAAGCGCAATGTGCCCGCAACGGGTTGTTCGCCGCCATTTACATCGGGGATGACAGTGACAGATTGCCCGACGATCAGGCCCTGTGGTTCGTTCGCGGCAACGCCTGACGGTGCAATCGGGTCAAGCGCGCGCGCCTGCGCAATCGCGTCTTGCGGGTCCATCGGTTCGGATGTGCCTTGGCCGATGGCGCGGACGTTGTCCTCCCACCGCACAAGGTTCGTGAACTCGGACAAAAATGCAGGCCCGCCCGACCAGCGCCCGCGCAGGAACCAGACGACATGGTAAAACTGCGCGTCAATCGCGGCGGGGCTTGGCCCGAGCAAGAAACCACGCCCGTCCGCCAGTTGTGTATCCAGCCATGACAGAGGCGCGCGCACTTGGGCGACAAGGTGGGGCAGGTCGGCGTTGGCCTGTTTTAGCGCTGCGGCCCAGTCTTCACCCATATACAACCGCCCGCGATCAGCGGCGAAATCTTTGTCGAGGCTGTCACCAGCGGCCCCCAGAACATGGCGCACGGCGTGATCAAACAGCGGCCCGTCTGTCCAGCGGCTTAGGCACCACATCAACCCCTGATCGGCGGTGGGCATGAAGCTGGGCGATGGATAGCGGCGTTCAAGTTCGCGGATGATGCATTGGCTGTCACAATAGATATCCGCGCCAATCTGCACCACAGGGGTGCGCCGGTATCCACCTGTGAGCGCGGTCAGGTTCGGCTTGGGTGGCAGGCGCGGAATTTCGACACTGCGCCACGCCAGTCCTTTGATCCCGAACGCAACGCGGACCTTTTCGGCGACGGGGGATTGGGGGTAGGCGTGCAGGATGATGTCGGGTGTTGGGTTGGACACGGGTGGTTTCCTTGGGTTTGAATTTAGGTGGCGGTGGACGGAAAGACCAATCCATCCATCAGTTTGCGTGCCGTGCGCAAGACGTCCGCGCCGACAACCTGACCATCCTTAACGTGGCCGATGATCGTCATTTCACCACTTGGATGTTCAATGGACAGATGGCTTGTTTCAGCGGTTTCGCAAACTGCTATTCCATCCGCGACGGTGCCGCGCGTCAGGCAGGCTGTAGCGACGCTGACCGCGCCAAGCACGCCAATGGCTTTGTGACATGAATGGGGAATGAACGTGCGGGTGTTGATCGCCCCGCCGTTTACTGGGGGAGAGATAATGGTCATTTTTGGAACCGTTTTGCCCGCGACATCGCCGAGGTTCATGCGGGCACCAGCGGACAGGCGAATGGTCTCAATGCGCGCGCGCAACGTTTCGTTTCCCTCAAGATCGCTGGGCGTTTCGGTGCCAAGCAACCCGAGGTCGATTGCGCGCATCAGCACGCAAGGCATGCCATTGTCGATCATCGTGACATCAATCCCGTCAATCGTGTCTGTGGGCTGACCGGACGGGAAAAGCGCGCCGCAGCTTGATCCGGCGGTGTCTTCAAACGTGATCGCAATGGCGGAAGACGTTCCCGGAACACCATCAATGTGGGCCTCACCTGCGTAGGTGACGTGGCCGTTCGGGGTGCTGACACGGGCAATCGCAATCTTGCCCGTGTTTTGCATGAAGATGCGCACTGGCGTTTCGCCCAGCCGTGCGGCGACCAATCCCCGTTCAATCGCGAAAGGCCCGACACCTGCTAGGATATTGCCGCAGTTTTGGGCATCACTGACGCGGGCTTCATCGACAAAAACCTGCAAGAACAGGTAATCAACATCAACGTCGGCTTTCGATGATGGGGTAACAATGGCGACCTTTGAGGACAGCGGATCACCCCCGCCCATACCATCGATCTGGCGCGGATCGGGGGAGCCCATGATCGACAAGAGGACAGCGTCGCGCGCTGCGGGGTCCGTCGGCAGGTTGGACGCCAGAAAATACCCGCCCTTGGATGTGCCGCCGCGCATCCACATGCAGGGGATACCGTCAGACATATTTAAACCCTTCGGATTTCAGACGCCCACGCATGTCATACATATCAAGGCCAAGCTCGCCTTTGGCGAACCGCGCACGTTTGTCGCCCTCATTGGCGGTGCGTTTTTCGGCGGCGGCCAGAACATCTGCGGCGTCGCTGCGTTTGACAACACAGACGCCGTCGTCATCTGCAACGATCACGTCGCCTGCATCAACGGCCGCACCTGCGCAGATGATGGGCACGTTCACGGAGCCAAGGATTTCCTTAACGGTGCCTTGGGCGCAGATCGCCTTGGACCAGACGGGAAAGCCCATCGTTTCAAGATCATGCACATCGCGCACGCCTGCATCAATAATCAAACCACGACACCCGCGTGCCAGTGCAGATGTTGCCAACAGATCACCAAAATAGCCCGCGTCAGACGGTTCTGTCGTCCCCAGAACCAGTATGTCTCCCGCTTGGATTTGTTCAATCGCCACATGCAGCATCCAGTTGTCGGCGGGTGGCGCGAGGATAGTTATGGCAGACCCCGCGATGGATGCACCGCGATAGATCGGGCGCATGTAGCTGGCGAGCAATCCGGTGCGGCCCTGTGCCTCGTGCACCGTCGCAACGCCTGCGCGCGCGAGGCCGTCGATGATGGCAGAGTCGGCGCGCGGGATAGTTTGCACAACAACGTTCATATCAATCCTTTCGCAGCGGCGGTGTGCCGTGGGTGTGAAAAGTTTCAATCGTTTTTAACCCCCAAGCCTGTCCCTTTTTGCGTTCCGTTTCGGTCCAGACCACGGGTTTCCAATCGGGGGCAAGGATCAGGCGCGCGCCGGAATTGGCAAGCTCGATCCGGTTGCCCGCAGGTTCCCAGACATACAGAAAAAACGTACCTTGAATGCCGTGTTTGTGCGGTCCCGTTTCAATATGCACACCGTTTTCAAGGAAAATATCAGCAGCGCGCAGGATATCTTCGCGCTGATCGGTGGCATAGGTGAGGTGATGGAACCGACCATCCGTGTTACCGTGTTCTTCGGTGCAGGCCAGATCGTAGGTCTTGTTATTTACGGTAAACCACGCGCCGCCGATGCGCCCGCTATCAAGCTGGATCATTTCCGTGACACGGCTGCCAAGGCAGGTTTCCATGAACGCGCGAAACTGCGACACATCCGTCGCCAGCAAGTTCAAATGATCAATGCGGCGCGGGCAGACGCCGCGTCCGTGATAGCGTTGCGCGATATTCTTGAGGGCGGGTTTTTCCGTGTCAGGGGCCATGTAGCGGTTGGTATCCCAATAGACCTCGAACGTGTGGTTGAACGGGTCTTTGAACCGGAAGGCGCGGCCATGTCCTGCATCGCCTTCAACCCAGCCCAAGCACTCATATCCACTGGCCTCAATGATCGCGACTTGCGCATCAAGGGCGGCCTGTGACGTCGCGCGATAGGCGATGTGTCCGACGCCCGTTGTGTGATGGCGGGTCAGTTTCAGGCTGTGATGCTCGTAATCATCAAAGGCACGCAAGTAGGCGGATTGATTGTTTTGTTCCGTCACCGTCAGGCCGTAAACGCGGGTGAAAAAATCCAAGGAGGCGTCGAACTGATCTGTGTAAAGTTCGACATGGCCGAGGTGTGCGATATTGCTCATAGCGTGTCGACCGTGCGTGGAAAGATCGATTGGAACCCTTCGGCGTATTTGCAATCACGCCCGCCGGACTGCCCGCCGGAATTGCGTTTGAAATGGTTGGCGCGTTGCTGGGCGACGCGGGTGTAATACTCCCACAGGTGTTCCTGGCCTTGCATACATTCGATGGCCGCGCGCTTTTGGTCCCAGACAGGTGTGATGTCGAGGAATGTGTCAGGTTTCCAATCCATCTGTTCCGTTTGATGGGGTTCAAACAGGTACAATTGCGGGGCGCCAAGCACCTTTTCACCGGGGTTGTGGCCCCAGGCTTGGGCAATCATGCGGCATTCAAGGGCGATCTGAGTGGCATAGGCATGATCGGTGTTGTAGGGGTCAATCTTGGAATGACTGAGCATGAAATCCGGCTGCACAGCGCGGATCACATCGACAAGTTTGTATTTGTCGTCGCGGGTTAATTCCAATGGATAATCGCCCAGATCAAAGAACTGTATGTCGTGGACGTTCAGGGCTTTGGCAGCATTCTCGGCCTCAATCCGTCGTCCGGTTTTGACGCGATCTAGGGTCATGCAGTCCTGTTTCCAAAGCTTCGCGCTCTCGCCGCGTTCACCGTAGGACAGGCACACCACGGTGACATCATATCCCTGTTGTTGGTGCAGGGCGATGGCCCCGCCGCAGCGCCAGACAAAATCGGCGGAATGGGCGGAAATCACGAGGGCGGATTTTTGATCAGACATGGGAAGGCCCCTTAGTTGAACATGGTATCGGGCAGAAACAGCGACAGTTGCGGGAAAGCGATCAGGATGATGAGCGTCACAAGCATCGCCAGCCAGAACGGGGCGACGCCGCGAAAAATATCCCCAAGCGAGACATTCGGCGCGACGGATTTGACGATAAACACATTGATGCCGACGGGGGGCGAAATCAGCCCCATTTCAAGTGTGAGCACGACCAAGACACCAAACCAGATCGGATCGATCCCAAGTTCGAGGACGACTGGAAAAAAGATCGGCAAGGTCAGCACCAGCATCGCGAACCCTTCAAGGAAACACCCCAGCACAAGGTAAACGAGGAGCATGAGCGCGAGGATGCCAAGAACGGGCAGGTCGAGCGCGACAAGGGCTTCGCCCACGTAGGTCGGTAAATGGCTGAGCGCTAGGAACGGGTTTATCATATGCGCGCCGATCAGAATCAGCATGACCGTTGCAGTAGTGACAACAGAACTGCGCGATGCCCCCCAGAAATCGGCCAAAGATAGGCGGCGTTTTACAATGCCATAAATGATGACCAGTCCTGCACCGACGCCCGCGGCCTCAACGGGGGAAAAGAACCCGCCATAGATGCCGCCAATGGTAATCACGACGACGCTGAGGATCGGGAAAGCACCGCTGATTGCGCGGCGTTTTTCGCCCCATGTGGTGACAGGGCCGCGAGGGCCAGCCTCGGGCCTGATGTAGCAGATGATCGACACAGTGAGCAGGAACATCGCCAACAGCAAAATTCCCGGAATAACGCCTGCAAGGAACAGCCGCCCGATGGATTGTTCAGTCAGAATGGCAAAGATGACAAAGCCTGTCGAAGGTGGAATGAGGATGCCCAATGTGCCGCCCGCCGCGACAACGCCGGTGGACAGGCGCGGGTCATATTTGAACCGTTCCATTTCGGCCAAGGATACTTTGCCCATGGTCAGCGCGGATGCGACCGAAGATCCCGACAAGGCCGCGAACCCGCCGCAGCCGACGACAGTGGCCAATGCCAGCCCACCACGGATATGGCCGATCATGGCATAGGCTGCGTCAAATAATTGGCGGCTCATACCTGTGGCTGTGGCGACATTGCCCATAAGGATGAACAGAGGCACGACGACAAGTTCCGGTGAGGATGCGATGGTGAAGGTTTCGGACCCAAGCAGGCCCATGGCGGCGTCCCAACCGCGCACGGTCCAGATGCCGATAAAGCCGACAAGGAACATCGCAAAGGCCACGGGAATGCGCATGGCGAGCAGCGTCAGCAGAGCAGCGATACCAATCAGACCGATGGATTCCACGCTCATACCTGAGGCGCCTTTTCGGTGCGGATGTCACGGCGCGACAACGCCAATTCAATTGCGCGAAGGAACATGCCCAACGCAGTCACAATAGACAGCCCTGCAAGCCCCCATTGGAACCACGCCTTGGGCAGGCGCAGCAAATTGGTCGACAGGTTCAGCATCACGCTGAGTTTCGCGCTTTCCAGAATGGCCCAAGCGATGAAAACAAAAATCACGCCACCAAGTGTTGCGGCAAAAATATCAATGAACCGGTTGAGCCATGCCGGATAGCGGGGCTCGAATATATCGACAGCGATGTGTCCGCCGTCGCGATCACACATTGCCATGCCGCCAAACACCAGAATGACCATGGCCATCGTAATCATGTCCTGGCTGCCATAAAGTGGGTGGCCAAAGGCACGCCCAATCACGTCCGTCAAAATTACGGCGACTTCGACCAGCAGACCGAGAGCA
Source organism: Yoonia sp. (assembly GCA_029252195.1). Taxonomy (GTDB): domain Bacteria; phylum Pseudomonadota; class Alphaproteobacteria; order Rhodobacterales; family Rhodobacteraceae; genus Yoonia. Next base: position 971 of record JAQXBV010000060.1, on the reverse strand, counting down.
CCGATTGTTGCGGACAGGCCGATCAGCCTGTCCGCCCATGTGCGCAGACGCGCGATCATGGTTTAGTTGGCCTGCATCGCAGCAAGCGCATCCGCGCCGCCGACACCATCAACATAGGCACCGGTCACGGCAGCGATTGCGTCTGCAAACACGGCGGCTTCTTCAGGTGTCAAATCAACGAATGTGTTTTCTGACAAAGTGCGCGCTGTTGCGACGCCAGCATCCGCCGTTGCGTTCCACGCATCTTCTGCGCTTTGCGAAACCGTCTGGTTGCCGGAATTATCTAACGCCGCTTTTGCCTCATCACTCAGCGCATCATATGTGCCTTCGGTCATGACCGCATAGAATGACAAACGGCCAAGGTTTGCACCGAACGTGTAGCTGTTGGCGACCTCATCGAGTTTGAAATCGTTCAGCGTGGACGACCCTGTGATGACGCCGTCAATCAGGCCCGTCTGAAGTGCGTTGTAAACTTGGTTGATCGGCATTTGCACGGGCGTCGCACCAAGGGCGGTTGCGACATCCGCGGCCGTTGCACCCGCTACGCGGATTTTCAGACCTGCAAGGTCGGCCGGAGTGCGGATCACCGCATCACGCATGATGAACACGTTGGGCTCGGACGTCCAAAGGGCGACGGGCACTGTGCCGGGGAATTCGCCCGCAAGGTGGTCGTCGAAAGCGGCCCACATTGCGGCATAGCCGTCGTCTTCGTTGGTCAACGTGCCGGGAAGTTCAACAATCATCGTCTTTTCGAACTGCGAAGATGTGTAGCCCGGAAGGCCCCACGCCATGTCGGCCACGCCTTGCACGACTCGGATGTATTGCTCAACCGGACCTGCGCCCAGTTCACCGCCGTGATACCCGCGCACGGTGACTTCGCCGTTTGTGGCGTCCGACAGGATCGTGTTCAGCTTTTCCATCACCGATGCGTTTACGGTGTGAAACGGCGGGGTGAAGTTCGCAAAGCTGAG
>JAQXBV010000059.1 GCA_029252195.1 Yoonia sp. | reverse complement strand
AAGCTCAAGGCGTTCTGCTGCGGAAAGAAAACCAGGACAAATCATACCCGTAGCTGAATCGTTCCACGCCAAAGCGTCAAGACGTCAAATTCGGCTTCCGAAGGACTCAGAGTATAGTTAGCTTTTAGTATCACATAGGTACGGCCATGCGGGGCAGGCAATTTGCGCTCACGTTAAGAAAATCACGCCCTTTGCGCGTCATTTTTATCCGAATCGGACGGTGTCGTGAAGGCTTCGGCGTGGGACCGATAAGCCCCACCCCAATATAGCGCCCCAAAAACGATGCCTGCGACCGACACCCAGACCGTCTCGATCGCAGTTTGGTGGGGCAGGTTGAGAAGGCTGAACAAGAGAGCCATGATCAAACCGCCCGTAGCCAACGCGAAACACCAGCCCGCGAACCCGTATTTGAGCGCAGCATTCGCGATGGGCCAGATCATAAACAGGAGCGGAATCATCACAAAAAGCCCAAAAAGCCAGGCGATGCCACCCAATGCGATATTTCCGGCATCCGCCCAGCTGGGATGGACGATCAAATCATAGATCCAGCGCAGTGTCGGAATGGCGAAAAAGAGCGGAAAGGTCGCGAGGATGAAAAACGAAGAGGCCGAGGCGATAATCTCGCGTCGTTTCTTTGGCGTCTCAATCGGGCGCGACCTTAGCCAGTGGGCCATTAGCCAGCGCCACCAATTGTCAGCCCGCCGATCTTCAGGCTTGGTTGTCCGACGCCCACGGGCACCCATTGCCCGGCTTTGCCGCAGTTGCCGATACCGGGGTCAAGGGCGAGGTCGTTGCCGATGCCTTGAATATTCTTGAGCGATGTCGCCCCGTCACCGATCAGCGTTGCCCCGTTGACTGCCGCCCCGACAATACCGTCTTTGACGCGGTAAGCCTCGGTGCAGGAGAACACGAATTTGCCGTTGGTGATGTCAACCTGCCCGCCCCCAAAGCCAACGGCATAGATGCCATCTTTGAGGTCCGCGACCAGTGAAGAGGGCTCGGCGTCGCCTGCCAGCATATAGGTGTTGGTCATGCGTGGCATCGGCGCATGGGCATAGCTTTCGCGTCGCCCGTTGCCTGTAGGTGCTACGCCCATCAACCGCGCGTTTTGGCGGTCTTGCATGTACCCTACAAGGATCCCGTCTTCGATCAGCACGTTCTTGGCCGACGGCGTGCCTTCGTCGTCGATGGTGATCGATCCGCGCCTGTCAGGGATAGTGCCGTCGTCGAGCACAGTGACCCCCTTTGCCGCGATTTGCTGGCCCATAAGGCCTGCGAAGGCAGAGGAGCCTTTGCGGTTGAAGTCGCCCTCCAGACCGTGACCAATCGCCTCATGCAGCAGAATCCCAGGCCAGCCTGGTCCAAGGACTACATCCATCACGCCAGCAGGGGCAGGGACGGCGTCGAGGTTCACAATCGCGATGCGAAGGGCCTCGCGCACGGCAGCCTGCCAGTGATCAGGCGCGATCAGGCCAATCAGCCCCGCCCGCCCGCCCGCACCCGACGTGCCGCTTTCGCGTTTGCCGTTTTCCTCGATAATGACCGAAACATTGAGCCGCGACATAGGCCGCGTATCTGTCACGAGCGTGCCTTCGGGGCGCAGGATCAGCACCTCTTGGTGAGATGCGGCAAGAGTGGCAGAGACTTGTACGACGCGATTGTCGAGGTCGCGGGCGTATTGGTCAATCTCGCGCAAAATGTCGATTTTCGCTGGAAAAGTGGCTTGCAGCATCGGATCGGCATCCGAGTAGAGCTTTTTGTTGGTGCCTTGCGGGCCCGCCGCCATAGTGCCGCCGCCGTCTCCGACTGCGAGGCGGGCGGTTGCGACTGCGCGGCGCAGGGCATGCTCGTCGATGGTGGTCGAATGCGCGTAGCCCGCAGTCTCGCCGCGTACGGCCCGCAGCCCGAACCCTTCGCTCGCATCGAAGCTGGCGGTCTTGATCCGCCCGTCATCAAAAGAAATCACTTCGGATTTGCGTCGCTCCAAGAAAAGCTCGCCGTCATCCGCGCCATGGGTCGCTTCTTGCAGGAGGGCGAGGGCTGTGTCGCGGTCGAGTGCGGTTTCAAAAGGGCGAAATGGGTCATCGGACATGAAGTTTCCTGTCGTCGGGGCAAAAATATTGACACATGCGGCTGTTTACCGCGATTGCAGTTCTTGAGTTGTTCATCAAGATATGGGACATGAACGGACAGATACAACGGGATTCCGACCTCGGTTGGGGTGAAAGATCCTTGAGACGCGCCATTTGGCGCCATGACAGACAGGTTATGATATGCGTTTGAAAACAATTGCCACTTCACTTTGGACTTCGGCTGGCTTGATTCTAGCGGGCGTAGGCGCCAATGCTCAAGATGTGGCCCAAGACCTTGAAATCGTTGGCGCTCCAACGGATGGTCTGATGGGCTTCCAGCCTGCTGCGACCGAATTGGCGCGCGATGTGCACTGGCTCGACGATCTGCTTTTGATCATCATCACAGCAATCACATTGTTTGTGACAGGCCTGCTGATCTGGGTGATGGTGCGCTACAACCATAAATCGAATCCGACACCAAAGACATTCACGCACAACTCGCCACTTGAGGTCGCTTGGACAATTATTCCAGTCGTCATTCTTGTGTTCATCGGTGCGTTTTCTTTGCCCGTCTTGTTTAAGCAGCAAGAGATCCCAACAGGTGACATCACTATCAAAGTCACGGGATACCAGTGGTATTGGGGCTATGAGTATGTGGATGATGGCGTTGCTTTCGAGAGCTACATGCTTCAGCGCGATGAGTTGGAAGGCAGTGGTTACACGCAGGCAGAATATCGTTTGGCGACAGATACCGCCGTTGTCGTGCCAATCGGCGCGACGGTTGTGATGCAGCTGACAGGTGCGGATGTGATCCACTCATGGACGATTCCTGCCTTTGGCGTGAAGCAGGATGCGGTACCAGGTCGCTTGTCGCAGCTTTGGTTTGCAGCCGAGCGTGAAGGCATCTATTTCGGTCAGTGCTCCGAGCTCTGTGGAAAAGACCACGCTTACATGCCAATCACTGTGAAGGTTGTCAGCCAAGAAACCTATGACAAGTGGCTTGCTGAAGCAAAAGAACTTCACGGCGTCTAAAACAGGGACTGGCGCAGGCCAAGGTCTGCGCTAAGTCGTCCTGCGTAGGATGGGTTTTAACCCATCACCCCATTGGGATATATGATGACCGATATGACCGCGCACGAAAATCCATATGAGGCCGGCATGGGCGATTATTTCGCCCTTCTTAAGCCGCGTGTCATGTCACTTGTGATCTTTACCGCACTTGTGGGGCTCTTGGTCGCGCCTGTGCCTGTGCACCCCTTCATCGGCTTTGTCGGTGTGTTGTGTATCGCTGTCGGGGCAGGTGCATCTGGCGCCCTCAATATGTGGTGGGACGCAGATATCGACGCGATCATGAAGCGTACGGCCAAGCGCCCGATCCCCTCAGGGCGGGTCCAACCTGGTGAAGCGCTAGGCATAGGCATGGCTCTGTCCGGCTTTGCTGTGGTTTTGCTGGCACTTGCGACGAATCTGCTGGCGGCTGGTCTTTTGGCCTTCACGATTTTCTTCTACGCGGTTGTCTACTCCATGTGGCTAAAGCGTTCGACGCCACACAACATCGTCATTGGTGGCGCGGCTGGCGCTTTCCCACCAATGATCGGCTGGGCCATTGCGACAGGGTCGGTCAGCATCGAATCCGTCTTGATGTTTGCCTTGATCTTCATGTGGACCCCCCCGCATTTCTGGGCTTTGGCGTTGTTCGTGAAAACAGATTATGGCGATGCAGGCGTGCCCATGTTGACCGAGACACATGGTCGCGACGTCACGCGCCGCCATGTAATAGCCTATGCGCTGCTTCTCGTTCCTGTGGCGATTGGCCTTGGCTTTACCTCGATCGGTGGTCCGATCTATTTGACGACATCGGTGATACTTAACCTTTGGTTCGTCAAAGGATCATTTGACATCTACAAACGGAATGACGCAGCGGCAGATGCAGATAATTATGCCGTCGAAAAGCATGTTTTTAAGGTATCTTTGTTTTACCTCTTCTTGCACTTCGGCGCGCTTCTGGCAGAGGCCGCCTTGCGCCCTTACGGATATGGAGGCTGGTAACTTGGCTATTAAAGTCGAACATGAGATCCATCAGCGCCGCAAAGGCCGCAACTTCGGTGTGCTTGCACTGTTAATTGGGTTTGTCGGGTTGGTTTTTGCACTTACAGTCGTGAAGGTTCTCGAACTTGGCGACGCGAAGAAGTTTGAGAATTTCGATCACGTTGCGCGCCCTGCGATCGTGCCAGAGGAAGGAGCCTCGGAATGAAGGTATTCCCGTCGCTGACAGGGCCAAAGCGGACCTTGGTACAGACCGTTGGGGTCGTGGTCTTGATGGGGTCACTGGCTTATGCCTCGGTTCCATTCTATGACTGGTTCTGCAAGGTGACTGGTTTCGGTGGTGTTACGAATACGGCCGAGGCAGGTTCGGATATCATCCTCGACCAGACTATTGTTGTCCGTTTCGACGCCTCTCTGGATCGCGATATGCCGTGGACGTTTAAGCCCGCGCAGCGTGAAATGACCTTGCGCATCGGGGAGACTGGGCTTGCGTTTTATGAGGCGCATAACCCGCTCGACGTGCCAGTTGCAGGGCAAGCGGCCTATAATGTGACCCCATACGAGGCTGGCGCTTTCTTTGACAAGATTGAGTGCTTTTGCTTTACCGAGCAAGTCTTGCAGCCCGGTGAGACAGTGATGATGCCTGTCTCGTTTTTTGTGGACCCCGCAATCGTGACTGATCGTGAAGGACAGTATGTTCATACGATCACTTTGGGATATACGTTTTATCAAATCGACCTGCCTGAAACTGAGATCCAGGCCGCGTTGGACACACCAACGACTTTGACAACGGCGCCGCAAGTCGCCATAGACACTAACTAACGACGAAGCCGATAGGGAAGACCGCCATGGCGCATGAAAAGAACCACGATTATCACATTTTGCCACCTTCGATCTGGCCGATGCTCGGCTCAGTTGCCGCCTTTGTTATGCTCCTTGGGAGTGTGCTCTGGATGCACGGATCCGGCCCATACCTCGGGTTGATCGGCCTTGTTGGCGTGCTTTACGTTATGTACGCTTGGTGGGCGGAGGTTGTCGCTGAAAGCCATGTCGGCGATCACACACCTGTCGTGCGGATCGGCCTGCGCTATGGCTTCATCATGTTCATCATGTCCGAGGTCATGTTCTTTGCCGCGTGGTTCTGGTCTTTCTTCAAGCATGCGATGTACCCGATGGGCCCAATGTCGCCGCTGGTTGACGGTGTTTGGCCACCTGCGGGCATCGAAACATTTGACCCATGGCACCTGCCGCTGATCAATACGCTGATCCTGCTGTGTTCGGGGATGGCTGCAACTTGGGCGCACCACGCGCTTGTGCATGAAAACAACCGTCAGGACATGAAGTGGGGTTTGATCCTTGCCGTTGCTTTGGGCGCGCTGTTCACAGTGTTTCAGGTCTATGAATATTCTCACGCAGCATTCGGTTTCTCCGGCAATATTTACGGCGCGAACTTCTTTATGGCGACGGGTTTCCATGGTTTCCATGTGCTTATCGGAACGATATTCTTGCTGATTTGCTTGATCCGCTTGCAGAAGGGCCACTTTACGCCAGAGCGTCACGTTGGTTTCGAAGCAGCGGCTTGGTACTGGCACTTTGTAGACGTCGTCTGGTTGTTCCTCTTCGCTTCCATCTATATCTGGGGCGCCTGATACGCACAGGGCGTGATGCGTTAAAACGCATCCTACGTCGGATGGGTCTTGACCCATCGTCCCTGTCAAAACACACCGAGGCGCACGTGGTTTCCTGCGTGCGCCTTTTCCGTTTGTTGAAGTGAGATGAGCAGTGCGACGTATTCTTTTCCCATTGGTTCTTGGCGTTAGCGGCGTTGTTGTGTTGTGCTGGCTGGGTTTTTGGCAACTTGACAGGTTGGCATGGAAAGAGACCGTTCTTGCCGACATCAACACCCGATTGACTGCGGACCCGTCGCCTCTGCCCGAAACACCCGAGGAGGCCGCGGACGAATACGCAAATGTCGTTGTGAACGGCGCATTGGTCGGCCCAGAGTTACATGTACTGGCGTCGGGGACAGAAGCTGGCACGGGCTACCGCGTGATCCGCAAGCTCGAAGAACAAGGTGGGCGGCGTGTCATGATTGATCTTGGGTTGCTGCCACTTGATGATAAGACCCCGCCGCAAGACGCCCCGCTCGGCGCGATCACAGGCACACTTTTGTGGCCCGACGATGTGAATAGTTCCACTCCAGCGCCAGATATGTCGAAAAACATCTGGTTTGGACGTGATGTGCAGGCGATGGCAAAGACCTTGGGCACAGAGCCGGTTATGGTCATCGCGCGCGAAATGTCGCAGCCTGACCCACGCACGACGCTGTTGCCGGTTGATACCGCCGGCATCAAGAACGACCATCTGAGTTATGCGATTACTTGGTTTGGTTTGGCCCTCGTTTGGGCCATCATGACACTCTTTCTGATTTTCCGTACTTTGCGTTCGAAGGACACCTAAACGATGCGTTATATCTCTACGCGCGGCGCTTCCGAGGCGCTTACATTTGAACAGGCGATGATGACAGGACTGGCCCGCGACGGAGGGCTTTATGTGCCTGAGGACTTGCCAACACTGACCCATGCACAGATCGCGGATATGGCGGGTAAGTCTTACGAGGAGGTTGCGTTCGAGGTGATGCGCCCGTTTATCGGTGACACCTTCACAGACGCGGAGTTCAAGGGATTGATCGCAAAGGCCTACGCGGGCTTTGGTCATGCCGCCCGCGCGCCGCTGGTACAACTTGCGCCAAACCACTTCTTGCTGGAACTGTTTCACGGTCCCACGCTGGCATTCAAAGACTTCGCTATGCAACTGATCGGGCAGATGTTCCAAGCGTCACTGACCCGTTCGGGGGATCGCATCACGATCGTCGGCGCGACATCCGGTGATACCGGCTCTGCGGCGATCGAGGCGTTTCGTGGCCTTACGAATGTGGATGTCTTTATCCTTTTCCCGTATGGTCGCGTGTCCGAAGTTCAGCGCCGCCAGATGACGACGCCCGTTGAGGCCAACGTGCATGCGCTGGCGATGGACGGAGATTTTGATGATTGCCAAGCGATGCTCAAGGATATGTTCAACGATTTCGCCTTCCGCGACGAGGTGCGGCTTGCGGGTGTAAACTCGATCAACTGGGGCAGGGTGCTAGCGCAGGTTGTCTACTATTTTACTGCGGCTGTCAGCCTCGGCGCACCGCACCGCGAGGTCTCTTTCACGGTGCCAACAGGTAATTTCGGTGATATCTTCGCAGGCTATATTGCCAAGAAGATGGGTCTGCCGATTGCTGATCTGGTGGTCGCGACAAACCAGAATGACATTCTGCACCGCACGCTCGAAACTGGCGCATACACCAAAGAAGGCGTGATCCCGTCAATCAGCCCGTCGATGGACATTCAGGTTTCCTCCAACTTTGAGCGCGCCCTGTTTGATGCTTATGGGCGCGATGGGGCGGCTGTTGCTGCACAGATGGCAGACCTCAAAAGCGGTGGGTTTGAGATTTCGCAAGGGGCCTATCAGATGCTGAAGGATACCTTCAAATCGGGTCGCGCATCCGAAGAAGAAACTTCGGCTGCGATCAAAACCTATCTTGCGGATCACGGCGAGCTGCTTTGCCCGCATTCCGCCGTCGGCGTGCATGTGGCGGAGAATCACTTGGGCACGATTCCAATGGTCACATTGGCCACGGCACACCCCGCGAAATTCCCTGATGCGGTGAAAGCCGCGAGCGGGATATCAGCCCCTCTTCCCCCGCGCATGGCGGATCTATATGACCGCCCCGAGCGCGTGACTCGCGTTGCAAACGACATGGCCGCCCTTCAGGCGCTCATCAAAGAACGGATCAAAGTTTGACCATAGAGCACCACACCCTGTCCAACGGGTTCCAGATTGTCACCGAGCATATGCCGGGCCTGAAATCCGCAAGTATTGGGGTCTGGGTTGACGTCGGTGGCCGCCATGAGCGGATCGAGCAAAACGGCATCGCCCATTTTCTGGAGCATATGGCGTTCAAGGGGACAAAGACCCGGAGTTCCTTGCAGATTGCAGAGGAAATCGAGGATGTGGGCGGGTTTATCAACGCTTATACAAGCCGTGAGAATACCGCCTATTACGCCCGCGTCTTGCAAGAGGATGTTCCGCTGGCGCTGGATGTCATCGGTGATATTTTGATGAACTCTGTGTTCGAGGACGCAGATATCGAGATTGAGCGCGGTATTATCTTGCAAGAAATCGGGCAGGCCAATGACACGCCCGACGACATCATTTTCGATTGGTTGCAAGAAGTGGCCTATCCCGAGCAAGCGATCGGTCGGTCCATTCTGGGACCAGCCGAGCGAGTATCCTCGTTTAACCGTGAGGATTTGGTGAAGTTCGTGGGCGAGCATTATGGCCCGAACCAGATGATTCTGGCTGCCGCTGGTGGCATTGATCACGATAAGATCGTTGCCCAAGCAGAGGCCCTCTTTGGCCACTTGCCGCGCGTCGAGCGGCCCTCCGCGCTTTTGGTTCCTGCGGTCTTTGGTGGCGGCGAATTCCGTCGTAACAAGGATTTGGAGCAGGTCCATTTTGCCCTCGCGATGGAAAGCCCACATTACCGCGACCCCGCGATCTATACCGCGCAGGTCTATGCCTCTGTCATGGGCGGCGGCGTGTCGTCGCGCCTGTTTCAGGAAATACGCGAGAAACGCGGTCTGTGCTATACGATCTTCGCGCAAGCGGGGGCCTATGAAGATACGGGTATGATGACGATTTATGCGGGCACAAGTGCAGAGCAGATCGACGAACTTGCGACCGTCACGATTGACGAGATGAAACGGGCAGCTGAGGATATGACGGCTGCCGAGGTCGCCCGCGCGCGCGCGCAGATGAAAGCTGGCTTGTTGATGGGGCTGGAAAGCCCGTCGAACAGGGCTGAGCGTCTGGCGCGGCTTTGGTCGATCTGGGGCCGAATCCCATCGCTTGATGAGTCGATCGCGCTGGTTGATGCGGTGACGACAGGGGATGTCAAAGAGTTTGCGGGCCAGATGGCAGGTAAGGCCGCGACGGCGATGGCACTTTATGGCCCCGCCGAATCTGCGCCGACACTCGCTGACCTTAAGGCGCGTATGGTGGCCTGATGTTCGGTTCGCGCAAGAAGGTGAAGCTGGAAACCGAGCGGATGACATTGCGTCCGCCGATGCACAGCGACTTTCGCGCTTGGGCAGCGTTGCGCCATGATAGTGCTGCGTTCCTGACCCCATGGGAGCCGACATGGGCCGAGGATCATCTGTCGCGCAAGGGGTTCACCAACCGCGTGTATTGGGCGCAACGTTCGATTGCCAATGGCAATGCTGTGCCGCTATTTTTGGTGCGCCGCGCAGATGAGGTGCTTTTAGGTGCGATTACTTTGGATAATATCCGCCGCGGCCCCGCACAGGCTGGCACGACGGGCTATTGGATCGGACAGCCATATGCCCGCAATGGCTATATGAAAGAGGCGATCGAAGCCGTGGTGCATTACGCATTCCACACGCTTGATTTGAGCCGGATCGAGGCAGGCTGTTTGCCCGAAAACACCCCGTCCCGCAGGCTTTTGGAGCAGTGCGGTTACAAATACGAGGGCGTCGCCCAGTCCTATTTGCAGATCAACGGTCGCTGGCGCAATCATGTGCTCTACGCCAATTTGCGCAGTGATCGCCGCGGGAAAACCGACGTCGGTTGAGGTTTTCCAATTTTTGACGAAAATTGGTTTCATGTGCCGCTTGACGAAGCCCTTTTGCTCCCTTACTACCTGTTGTCACTCGCATAAGGTGAGTGCTAACAGCAAGAGAAACACGTACTGGGGAAATTCCAAAATGGCATTTACACCACTTCACGACCGCGTTCTGGTTCGTCGCATTGAAGGCGAAGAGAAAACTAAGGGCGGTCTGATCATTCCAGACGCCGCAAAAGAAAAGCCTGCTGAGGGCGAAGTTGTCTCGACAGGCGCAGGCGCGCGTAAAGACAGCGGCGAGCTGATCCCGATGGATGTCAAAGCTGGCGACAAAGTTTTGTTCGGCAAATGGTCGGGCACAGAAGTTAAGATCGACGGCGAAGACCTGTTGATCATGAAAGAAAGCGACATTCTGGGCATCCTCTAAAAGGACGACCAATGTCGGTGCGCATGAACGCGCACCCTACGCAACACATTCAAGGAGCACATGAAAATGGCTGCTAAAGACGTAAAATTCGGCACCGACGCCCGCAATAAGATGCTTCGTGGCGTCAACATTCTGGCTGATGCTGTCAAGGTCACACTGGGTCCAAAGGGCCGCAACGTGGTTCTGGACAAATCCTTCGGCGCACCGCGCATTACCAAAGACGGTGTATCCGTGGCCAAAGAAATCGAACTGGAAGACAAGTTCGAGAACATGGGCGCGCAGATGGTCAAGGAAGTCGCTTCCCGTACCAATGACGAAGCTGGCGATGGCACAACAACTGCAACAGTTCTGGCCCAAGCGATTGTTCGCGAAGGCATGAAATCTGTGGCTGCTGGCATGAACCCAATGGACCTCAAGCGCGGCATCGATATGGCAACTTCCAAAGTTGTCGAAGCCATCATCGCGATGGCTCGCCCAGTGAACGACAGCGACGAAGTTGCGCAGGTCGGCACAATCTCCGCCAACGGCGAAGCAGAAATCGGTCGTCAGATCGCTGATGCGATGCAAAAGGTTGGCAACGAAGGTGTTATCACTGTTGAAGAAAACAAAGGTCTTGAAACAGAGACTGATGTTGTTGAAGGCATGCAGTTTGACCGCGGTTACCTGTCCCCTTACTTCACAACCAACACTGAAAAGATGACTGCAGAACTCGAAGATGCAATCATCTTGTTGCACGAAAAGAAGCTTGGCTCCTTGCAGCCAATGGTTCCTTTGCTCGAGGCTGTGATCCAGTCTGGCAAGCCACTTTTGATCATCTCCGAGGATGTTGAGGGCGAAGCTCTTGCAACGCTTGTGGTGAACAAACTGCGCGGCGGCCTTAAAATTGCTGCTGTTAAGGCGCCAGGTTTTGGCGATCGTCGTAAGGCAATGCTGCAGGACATCGCGATCCTGACAGGTGGTCAAGTGATCTCTGAAGACCTCGGCATGAAGCTTGAGAACGTCACAATTGACATGCTTGGTACTGCCAAGCGCGTGACAATCACCAAAGACACCACCACCATCATCGATGGTGGCGGCGAGAAGGCTGAGATCGACGCACGTGTTCTGCAAATCCGTGGCCAGATCGAAGAAACAACATCCGACTACGACCGTGAAAAGCTGCAAGAGCGCGTTGCCAAATTGGCTGGCGGCGTTGCTGTGATCCGCGTGGGTGGTATGTCCGAAGTGGAAGTCAAAGAGCGTAAAGACCGCGTTGACGATGCTTTGAACGCGACACGTGCGGCCGTGCAAGAAGGTATCGTTGTTGGCGGTGGTGTTGCTCTGATCCAAGCTGGCAAGGTTCTTGAAGGTCTTAAGGGTGCAAACTCCGACCAAGACGTTGGCATCTCGATCATCCGCAAGTCGCTTGAAGCACCGCTGCGTCAGATCGCTGAAAACTCTGGCGTTGACGGCTCTGTTGTTGCTGGCAAAATCCGCGAGTCGAGCGACAAGTCCTACGGCTTTAACGCGCAGACCGAAGAATATGGCGACATGTTCAAGTTCGGCGTGATTGACCCAGCCAAGGTTGTGCGCACTGCATTGCAGGACGCGGCATCTGTCGCAGGTCTGTTGATCACCACCGAAGCTATGGTTGCTGACAAGCCGTCGAAAGACAGCGGCAACGGCGGCGGTATGCCTGACATGGGCGGCATGGGCGGCATGATGTAAGGAGCTTTTGCCCTCGGGCAAAACTCCGACAAGGCGACAGGCGAATGCGTAGCAATCGCCGAGAGTCGCACTGTCGATCAATAAAAAAGGGCGGTCCAGAAATGGGCCGCCCTTTTTTTACCGATCAGAACTACGTCAGGAGCATGAATGATGGCCTGCACACCAAACTGACGCGGCATGCACGCAAACAATGGGCGAAAAAGTTCGCAGCCTCTATTTCTGTGACGAGTGTATTTGCAGCCTTCGCTTGGGCGCTCTTTGAAATAATGCCATTAGAGAGCCTTGGTTTAAGGTACATTGCTGCCGAAGGCGTCGATAGTCTAACCGTTTATGATGGCAAAAGCGACAAGCGCAACAGTGTTGTGCGCTTTCAAGGCGGGCAGATGATGTTTGAAACGGGTGATCTTGATTCCGTGGATGATATTCTGGGTTTTGTTTGTGTTCAGGACTGGCTGGGCGTCCCAGTACCCAAAGGGGCGACACCCCGATATCAGGCGCTTGCGGTGTGGAATGATTGTTTAGGTATAAATTCGACTGCGTCATTGCGCGCTAACATCGCTCGTTCCCGCTTGTCGTCATTCAGCAACTCCGTAGGATGGGTTTTAACCCATCATCCTGTCAGGAAATCCCATGTTCAACGCTCCCGAATTTGCCCGCGATATGAAGCGCGGGGAGGAGGCGCAGGTCGATGCGTTGCTGCGCGCGGCCTTTGGCGGGTCTGCCGAGGCGGAACTGGTGGTGAAGTTGCGCAAGGCCCGTTTGATCGCAGGCGAGCAGGTTCTGCCGATGGGGGACAAAATCGTTGGCTATTACGCGCTGTCTTACATGGTGAAACCGAAGGGCTGGCTGTGTCTTGCCCCCGTTGCCATCGCCCCTGATGTGCAGCGCCGTGGCTATGGGAAACGTATGGTGGGCATGCTGACAGAGTGGGCAAGGCTGACAAAGACACCTGTGGTGGTCTTGGGTGAACCTGCGTTTTACGAGAAGGCGGGATTCTCTCGTGAAGGGGCTGCGGCGTTGACTAGCCCCTATCCGATCGATCATACGATGGTGTGTGGCCTGACAGGTGCACCTGAGCAAACTTTGGTCTATGCAACGGCATTCGACGGGGTGTGATGGGTTAAAACCCATCCTACGCGGGTCATCTTCGCGCACAGGTGTTTCGGGAGGTCAGATGCAACTCTTTTTCCTTGTGGGGCTCACGATGTCCGCCTTTGCCGCCAACTCTGTTTTGACCCGGATCGGCGTCGCCCAATTTGATATGGACCCCGTCACATTTGCCGTTGTCCGTGTCGCGGCGGGTGCGGTGATGCTCGCTCTTTTGGTTGTTCTGCGCGGTGGTAACCCTTTTGCAGGCCTCATGTCGCGGTGGCGTGGTGCCGCGGCACTGACCGCCTATATGCTTGGATTTTCAGCGGCTTATCTGACGCTCGGCGCGGGGTTGGGTGCGCTGGTTCTCTTTGGTGCGTTGCAGATAATGATGTTCGGGTGGGCCGTTTGGCGCGGGCAGGACATTCCGCAATTGCGCTGGGTCGGGGCTGGCTTTGCGATGGTTGGCCTGCTGGTTTTGCTCTGGCCCACCCAAGCCTTTTCTGTCCCGTTTGGCGGAACACTTCTGATGATGATCGCGACCTTGGGTTGGGCAGTTTATACGATTTTGGGGCAGGGCGAGCGGGATCCATTGGCGGCCACGGCAGGTAATTTCATTTTATGTTTGCCCCTTGTCGCACTGGCGTTGCTCGGTGGAACGGGCGGCCCGATGGCGGCGGGCGGTTTCGCCGCCGCCATCATGGCAGGGGCCGTAACCTCAGGGCTTGGTTATGCGTTGTGGTATCGTGTTTTACCTCAATTGCCGACAACCATTGCGGCAGTCGCGCAACTCTCGGTACCCGTCATCGCGGTCGCTGCGGGTGCGTTGATTTTGGCCGAACCGATCACAGCGCGCATCGTCGTCGCAGGCGGGCTGGTCCTTGGTGGGATCGCGACATCTAACGTAAAATGGGTTCCAAAGCGTCGTAGCTGATGGCGTTTTCGCCACCCCACGCAACCGCAGCGAGGCTGTCGGGCTTGACGCGCATGCGTTGCATTTCGGCCCGTGTTACCCATCGGCGCCGTGTTACGATGCCTTCTGGATCGACCCATGTATCGCTCATTTCGCCTGCCGTGATGTCGCAGCGAAAATAGATGTCGACTTGGTGAAAGTCACTTTTGGGGTCGTGAAACTCGTTAACCAGACAAAGGTCACCGACAGCGACGGTTAGCCCCGTTTCCTCCATCACCTCGCGGGCCAGATTATCGGGCAGACTGCTGTGCAATTCTGCACCGCCTCCGGGTGCGCACCATAGGTCGCTCCGCCCCTTCCATGCGTTAACAAGTAAAAGACGGTTTTCGTTGAGGATGATTGCGCGGGCGGCAAGCCGAATGGGACGTTTCATGCGCTCAACCTGCGCGTAAGAGCGAAAAGACGCAAGGTCTAGAACTGCCTCTCTTTATCTGCGCGCCAGAGGTGTTATGTGATGTCACATGAAGACACTTATCGCAGCGACCCTATTCAGTTTTGTAGCCACCGCTGCCGCCGCGCAAGACTGCGTTGTTTTGCTGCATGGTTTGGCGCGGTCCGAGTATTCTTTTGCCCCCATGCAGGTGGTTCTTGAGCGCGCGGGCTACCGTGTAGTCAACAGCGGATATCCTTCGACCGAAGCCACAGTTCAACAGTTGGTGGATGAAAACCTGCCCGCAGATGTCACGGCTTGCGGCGATACCCGCATCAATTTTGTCACCCACTCTATGGGTGGGTTTTTGGTCCGTGCATGGTTGGCGACCAATCGCCCTGAAAAGATGGGCCGCGTTGTCATGCTCGGGCCACCCAATGGCGGCTCTGAACTGGTGGATATCTTCGGAGAGTTTGAGCCTTTTGAATGGTTTAACGGGCCTGCGGGCCTGCAGCTTGGAACAGAAGAGTCAAGCCTGCCCAATCAGCTTGGTCTGCCCGAATATGAAGTGGGCGTGATCGCTGGGAACCGCTCGATGAACCCTGTCTTTTCGTCCATGATCGAAGGCCCTGATGATGGCAAGGTTTCGGTCGCAAGCACCCATCTGTCGGGTGAGGCGGATCACATTGAGCTACCTGTCACCCATACGTTCATGATGAACAATCCGCTTGTGATCGCACAAGTCATGGCCTTTTTGGAAGAGGGCCATTTCGACCGAGCATTGACCCTTGGGGGTGTTTTGGGTGCCAGTCTAGAGCAGGTTCTCGGCACGGAGTAAGCTTATGATCAGAAAAAGGCGGGTGCTACGCGCCCTTTTTGATGTAGTTGACGTGGCCCATTTTGCGGCCCGCTTTGACCTCTGACTTGCCATAGAGATGGATCGCCGCATTGGTTTTTGCGAGGTCTGCCAGCTTGTCCATATCGTCACCGATCAGGTTTTCCATCACAACATCGCTATGGCGCGACCCGTCGCCCAAGGGCCAGCCCGCCACAGCGCGGATGTGCTGCTCGAACTGGTCGATGGTGCAACCATTTTGCGTCCAGTGGCCGGAGTTGTGCACGCGCGGTGCGATCTCGTTGACGATAAGACCTTGGGGCGTCACGAATAATTCAAGTCCCATGACACCCACATAGTCAAGCGCGTTCAAGATGCGCGCGGCAATCAGCACCGCGTCGGTGCGCTGGCTGGGCGTCAGCTTGGCTGGTACGGTAGTGGTGCGGAGGATGCCGTTAACGTGCACGTTCTCGCCTGGATCAAAGCAGGACACTGCGCCATCGGCCGAGCGCGCCCCAATGACCGAGACCTCGTGGGAGAAATTCACGAAACCCTCAAGGATCGCCGATGCGCCAGCCATATCCGCAAGCGCCGCGTCGGCGTCAGCGGGCGACATGATCTGTGCTTGGCCTTTGCCATCGTACCCCATGGTGCGGGTCTTGAGGATCGCGGGCGTGCCGATCTCGGCGATGGCTTTTGCGAGGTCCTCCGCGTTTTGCACATCCGCGAAGGGCGCTGTTTGCAGCCCGAGGCATTGCAGAAACGTCTTTTCAGTTAAGCGGTCTTGCGAGGTGGCCAAGGCGCCGCGCGGCGGGTGGATCGGGCGTATGGATTCCAGCAGATCAAGCGCCGATGTCGGGATATTCTCGAACTCAAAGGTGATCACGTCGACCGAGGCCGCAAACGCCTGTAATGCTGCGGCATCATCGTAGGATGCGGTTGTCACCGCATCTGCGACGTGGCCTGCGGGCGGATTGGCTGATGGCTCGTAGATATGGGTTTTCAGGCCCAAACGCGAGGCTGCGACCGAGAGCATACGCCCTAATTGCCCACCGCCGAGGATGCCGATTGTTTGCACGTTAGTCATCTGTGGGCTCGTCTGGAATAGAGGCGGAAAGATCGCTGCGCCATGTATCAAGGCGGGCGGCGAGGGCGGGGTCTTGCAGTGCGAGGATACCAGCGGCCATAAGGCCCGCATTCGCGGCCCCCGCAGCGCCGATTGCCATGGTGGCTACGGGATACCCTTTGGGCATCTGCAAAATGGAATAGAGGCTATCAACGCCTGAAAGGGCCTTGGTCTGCACCGGCACCCCAACCACGGGCACGCGCGTTTTTGAGGCCATCATGCCGGGCAGGTGGGCGGCACCACCTGCGCCTGCGATAATCACTTGCAAACCACGCTCAACAGCTGATTTGCCGTAAGACCACAGGCGATCCGGGGTGCGGTGTGCCGAGACGATCTTGGTCTCGTAAGAGACGCCAAGCGCGTCCAGAATTTCCGCTGCTTCGCGCATGGTGGGCCAATCGGATTGGCTGCCCATAATGATGCCGACAAGTGGTTGTGTCATGTCTGTCCCCAAGTGAAACGAAGCGGCACTATAGCCAGCACCTATCCCGACGCAACGGCAATTAGGCGGTTATATCAGGGGTGATGCGGTCTTCGAGCGCGGCCATCTGGTCTTTGATCGTCAGCTTTTGCTTTTTGAGCCGCTTGATCGTCAGCATATCGGGCGAGTTCTGCGCGTGTAGCGCTTCGATCGCATGATCAAGGTCGCGGTGTTGCTGGCGCAAGATAGCAAGTTCAACGCGTAAAACGTCGATCTGTTCCATTTTAGCAGTCGTCATATCTCGGGGGCCCTTTGCGGCGTTTGGGTGTCGTATACGGGGTGGGGGCGATTCCTTCTAGTGGTTCCTCTTGCACATGCCCGCTTTGATCCCCATATTTTCAATAAGGTCGCCAAAAAGGGGCCGAAAATGAGATGTCGCTTGGATTGAGGACGTGTCTGATGACAAAATTGGCTTTGGGAACCCATCCGTTCCTGTTGGGGTTCGAGCAGCTGGAGCGCTTGGTCGAACGCACCGCGAAATCGGGCAACGAAGGCTATCCGCCTTATAATATCGAACAATCGTCGGAAAACGCTTACCGGATCACACTCGCCGTCGCTGGCTTTGCGATGGAAGATCTCTCGATCACGGTCGAAGATAACGCCTTGGTCATTAGGGGCCGTCAGGTTGATGACAGCGAAGGCCGCGTGTTTTTGCACCGTGGCATTGCCGCCCGCCAATTCCAGCGCTCTTTCGTTCTGGCCGATGGTGTCGATGTTGGCGAGGCCATTCTTGAGAACGGCTTGTTGTATGTCGATCTGAATCGCTCTGTCCCTGACCGCGTGATCCAGACTATCAATATTCGGAAAGGATAAGTCATGAATACGAAATTCGATTTGACCGAAATGGGCGCCAATATCGTGTACCTCAAGCCAATGATGACGGCGGACCTGCCGGATGATTTGCGCGAACAGGCTGGCGATCTTGAGCAGATTTTTGCCGTGCATAATGGCATGGGTGAACAGGTGGCCTATATCGCCGACCTCAAATTCGCGAGCCATCTGGCACAGGAAAATAATGTGCGGATCGTCACCCTTCATTAAACTGCTTTGACATCGCGTATGAGAGGGGAATAATGCCGAATGAGGCGGTGATATTGCCGCCCGTTCAGGGACTGTTCACATGACGAAGATCCGCGAAAATTACAGCCATATTCAGATCGCCTTGCATTGGCTGATCGTCTTGCTATTTGCCTTCAACTACATCTTCGGCGATGGTATGGGCCGGATATTCAAGGCGCATTTGCGCGGCGACGAGATCGCGATTTGGCCAGGTATGACCCACGTCTATGTGGGTCTCACGATGTTCTGGCTTGTCGTGCTGCGGATGATCTTGCGCTGGCGGATGGGCGTGCCTGAAGAGGCCCCAAGCCCGAAAGAGTGGATGCAGCGCGCGTCGAAATGGACGCACCGTTTGCTCTACGTCTTGATGTTGTTCATGCCATGGGCCGGATTGACCGCATGGTATGTGAGCATTGAATTTGCGGCCGAGGTCCATGTTGTCTTGATGAACGCGCTGTTGATTGTCGCGGGTGTTCATGCGGCAGCGGCGCTGTATCATCACTTCATTTTGAAGGACGGATTGATGAAGCGGATGTCGTTCAGGCGCTAACCTGTTCGAGAATTGAAAAGCCGACCATGTGAAATCCATGGTCGGCTTTTTGTATTTAGGCCTTCAGTTTGCGATAGGCATTGAGCCCGCCCGCGATGAATGTCGCGTTTTTATAGCCCATGTCCTTGAGCGATGCAGCCGAGAGCGCGCCACGGTTATAAGCGTTGCAGTAGCACAGGATGGTCGCGTCCATATCGGTGATCTGGCCTTCGACGTTCATCTCAAGCTTGCCGCGGCTGATGTTCATCGAGCCTTCGATATGCCCTGCGTCATGCTCTTCCTTATCGCGGATATCGAGGGCGATCGCCCCTTTTGCGATCAGCGCATCAACATCTTCGGGCTGCACTTCTTTGACAGACACGCGGGCGGCGTCGGCCATCGCTTGGAATTTTTCAGTATAGGCCATCTGGCGATCCTTTAATCTGAGACGCTCCACTCTAGCAGCCCTGCGGAGGCAGTCGGTGACAATGTCACCAACGGCAAAGAAAAAGCCCGCCGTCGGCATAACCGAGGCGGGCTAAATCCATCTCTGGATCGTGGTGTTAAGCCTTGATCAGGCCTATGCTTTCCAGCTTGAGGATGATCTGGTGGGCGCAGTTGTCGACTTCGACGTTCTCTGTTTCCATGACCATCTCTGGGTTCACTGGCACATCGTATGGATCGGAGATGCCTGTGAATTCCTTGATCTTGCCTTCGCGCGCTAGCTTATAAAGGCCCTTACGGTCACGGCGTTCACATTCTTCGATGGATGTGGCGACATGCACTTCGATGAAGGCGCCGAATTGTTCGATGTCTTCGCGCACCGCACGACGGGTTGTCGCGTAAGGCGCGATTGGCGCACAGATCGCGATACCACCGTTCTTGGTGATCTCGGAGGCCACATAACCGATACGGCGAATGTTCAAATCGCGGTGCTCTTTGCTAAAGCCAAGCTCGGAGCTCAGGTTTTTGCGCACGATATCGCCGTCAAGCAACGTCACAGGACGACCGCCCATTTCCATCAGCTTGACCATCAAAGCGTTGGCAATGGTGGATTTTCCGGAACCGGAGAACCCGGTCAGGAACACGGTAAAACCTTGCTTGGAGCGGGCAGGCTTCGTACGGCGCAGCTCGGCAACCACTTGCGGGAAGGAGAACCACTCAGGAATTTCAAGACCCTCAGCCAGACGGCGGCGCAATTCGGTGCCAGAGATGTTGAGGATCGTGACTTTATCTTTGTCTTTGATCTCGTCCATCGCCTCATATTGTGCACGCTCGTCAACCCAAACCATATGTTTGAAGTCGACCATTTCGATGCCCATTTCTTCCTGATGCTCGCGGAAGAGGTCTTGTGCATCGTAGGGGCCGTAGAAATCCTCTCCTTGGCTGTTGTTGCCTGGACCTGCGTGGTCACGGCCAACGATGAAGTGTGTGCAGCCGTGGTTTTTGCGGATCAGACCGTGCCAAACCGCTTCACGTGGGCCCGCCATACGCATCGCAAGGTTCAGAAGCGACATGGCAGTTGTGGAGGCTGGATACTGGTCCAAAACTGCCTCGTAGCAGCGCACGCGGGTGAAGTGATCCACATCGCCCGGTTTGGTCAGACCCACAACAGGGTGGATCAAAAGGTTGGCTTGGGCTTCTTTGGCGGCACGGAACGTCAGTTCCTGGTGCGCGCGGTGCAGCGGGTTGCGTGTTTGGAAGGCAACAACCTTGCGCCAGCTCATCTTGCGGAAATAGGCGCGCAATTCGTTTGGCGTGTCACGACGACCGCGGAAGTCATAGTGCACAGGCTGCTGGATACCAGTGACAGGACCGCCTAGGTAGACGTCGCCCGCTTGGTTGTGCAGATAGTTGACGGCAGGGTGAGCCTGATCATCAGCGCCGAAAACCATCTCGGCTTCACGCGCTTTGTTCGGGGTCCATTTGTCTGTCACGGTCATGGTCGCAAGGATCACGCCCTCTTGGTCGCGCAGCGCGATATCCTGACCGATTTCGATGTTTTCTGCAAAAGCGGCCTTCACATCGAGCGTGATCGGAATAGGCCAGAGCGTGCCGTCAGCCGTGCGCATGTTCTCGACAACGCCATTGTAGTCGGCCTCAGAGAGGAAGCCCTTGAGAGGATTAAAGCCACCGTTCATCAAGAGCTCTAGGTCACAAATCTGGCGCGGAGTCAGGTCGTGGCTGGTCAGGTTACCTGCTTCGACTTTGAGTTTTTGTGCGCTTTCGTAAGAGACATAAAGCTCTGGGATCGGTGCAAGGTTTTCGGTCATGAATTCTTCTCTGTTTTATTTTACGGACAATTAAGGCTGGTTTCGGCGGCCTTGGCCCCATTCTGAAGGCAAATCAAGTAATTTTGCGGTCCCTAAGGGGAAATTGATGCTGCCGTGCATCAAGGGTGAAAGGTTTAGGCCAATAAGCCCCAACCATCAGGCGTGAAGCCATGTTGGAGCGCAATTTTCGTGGCCATTTCCTCGCCCATCCAGATTGTCAGGGCAGAAATCGGCTGATCGACCAATATTGCAACCAGATAGGGCACGCCTTCACCCGCTTCGCGCTCGGTGTCAAAGCCGGCGGCATCAAGGGCGGCCTCGCAGGCCTCCCAATTTGCGCCGTCTTCGGCTTCGAACATATAGTCGATGTCAGAGGTTTCGGGCAGATCGGCATCACCTTGGATGTCGGCGAAAACGGCGTAAGTTTCAGCCTTTTGAGCGGCGTAATCGTGGGTCATTTGGATGGGCTTTCAAGTGAAAGCGCCCAACGGCGCAGGGCTGTTGGGCGGTTGTTTTTCAGAAGGATGTATCGCGCTAGTCTTGCTCGGCGATAAATTTTTCCGCATCAAGGGCAGCCATACAGCCCATACCCGCAGAGGTCACGGCCTGACGGTAGGTGTGGTCGGTCAAATCACCCGCTGCAAAAACGCCTGCGATCGCGGTGCGGGTGGAGCCCGCCTCGACCGCGACGTATCCGCCGTGGTGCAATTCAAGCTGGTCCTTGACCAATTCGGACGCTGGCGCGTGGCCGATCGCGATGAACACGCCTTTACATGGAATGTCCGTGATTTCGCCGGTCTTGGTGTGCTTGACCTTCACCCCCTCAACACCCAAAGGCGCGTCAGTGCCGTAAACCTCATCGATTTCATGGAACCAAAGGGTTTCGATCTTGGGGTTCTTTTCCAGCCGGTTGATCAGGATTCTTTCGGCACGCAGCTCGTCGCGGCGGTGGATCAGCGTCACTTTGGAGGCGAAGTTTGTCAGGAAGAGTGCCTCTTCAACGGCCGTATTGCCGCCCCCGACGACAACGATCTCCATGCCGCGGTAAAAGAAGCCGTCGCAGGTCGCACAGGCGGAAACGCCGAAGCCTTTGAACTTTTCCTCAGACGGCAGACCAAGCCATTTAGCCCGCGCGCCGGTGCACAAGATCACAGCGTCTGCGGTATAGACCGTGCCGCTGTCGGTTTGCGCGGTGAACGGGCGCTTGGACAAATCGAGCGAAGTGACGATATCGCCGATAATTTCGCAGCCCATCGTGCGGGCGTGTGCCTCCATGCGGATCATCAAATCGGGGCCCTGAACTTCGCTGTCGCCGGGCCAGTTTTCCACTTCGGTTGTCGTGGTCAATTGGCCGCCGGGCTCGATCCCTTGGATCAGGATCGGCTCCAACATCGCGCGCGAGGCATAGACCCCCGCGGTGTAGCCAGATGGGCCGGAGCCGATGATCAGAACTTTGGTGTGACGGGTGGCAGACATGGGACGGGCCCCTTTTTGAATAGGAATTTCCTCAGATATAGCAATGCGCGGGCGTGGTTAAAACCCCGTCTAAAAACGCAGGCAATATCGGTCGTCACAGAATTATCTTGCGCGCCTTTGAAATATTATTGCGCAAATGAGTCGTCTGGCGTAGTGTTTGTGAAACCTTAGAGGAGATACGCACCCGATGGCCGGAACCAAGCTTGACGAAATAGACCGTATGATTCTGGCCGAATTGCAGGCCGACGGCCGTATGACGAATGTCGAGCTGGCCAAGCGTGTGGGCATTTCCGCGCCGCCGTGTTTGCGCCGTGTCCGAACGCTTGAAGAGCAGGGGTATATTCGCGGCTATCACGCGGATGTAGACCCGCGCGAGTTGGGCTTCGAAGTGCAAGTTTTTGCAATGGTCGGGCTGGTCAGCCAAGCCGAGGTCGATCTGTCGGCCTTCGAGAAGCTTTGTCAGTCATGGCCGCTGGTGCGAGAGTGCCATATGTTGAACGGTGAGGTTGATTTTATCCTCAAATGCGTTGCCCCCGATTTGCGCAGCTTCCAGCGATTTCTGACCGAAGATTTGACCAGCGCTGCCAATGTTGCCAGCGTGAAAACGTCGCTGGTGATCCGTGGCGCAAAGGACGAACCGGGCGTACCTTTTGACGTGCTCGAAGCACGCTTGGCGCAAAACGCTTAAGCCACCTGCACCAAGGCAAGGTCCTCCAGTCTCAGTCGGGGTGCTGCCATCGGGCCGAAGGCGGCTGGTGTTTGCACATACGGAAACAGGGCTTGGAAATGCTGCTGCATCTCGGCGCGCAAATTGAACAGATGCGCAGGACCCGGATGAAGTGTTTCGACGACGACCCCATTGACGTTGACGCAAGTGTGGCGTGCAAACCCGATTTGATAGACCTGCACGCGGCTCATGGGGTGCAGCGCGATAAGCTGGTTGCCGTCGACAAAGTCTCTGATCGGGATCAGCGCTTCGGTGGTGCCTGTGAGCGCCTTGATGGCGGGGCTCTTGTGCAGTATGCGCGCTGACGGGCCGAGGACTAGATCCATGGCTGGGCGCCCGAGGCCAAGCGCATCGGAGGTGATCCGCGTCATGGTCGCGCTTTCACTCTGTGAAGGCGAAAGCGTCATCGCACCTTTCCACATAAGCGTTTGCAGCCCGTGGTATGTGGTCATAACCCGATCTCCAGGCAGGAGGTCTTCGATGGCCATGGGACCATGATCGGTCTGCAGAATCGCGCCACGTCCAAATGCCGCAAAGGCGTTTTCAAACAACGGTACGGCAGGGGCCGAGATCAGGGTTTCAGAGATTTGGGATGAGGGCGTCAGGTGGCCAACTTCATATTTGCGCATGAGAGGCATCACGCGCCGAAGTTGCCCACTTGGACTAGAGATCCGTCCCGAATGGGCCGGAGAGGTATTGAGTTCCACCGCGAGGCCTGCGGTGGTGGGGGGCGTATAAGTCATGTGTCTTACCTTTCGGTTTGTCACATCATCTGTCGGCCCCACCGACAACATCTGAGGAGATGATTGCTGTTGCGGTGAATGTGGCGCAAAAGTGGCGAAGCTGTCAAAGTGTTTCGTATTCTATCTAAAAATTAGAATTAATCATGGTTAATCTGGTGGGATTGTCCCGAATCCATCAAAGAAGCTGCCACATTTTGCGTGGAATCGGTTCGAATCAGAAAGATTAGAATAGAGAAAAGCCGTGTGGCGGGAGAACCACACGGCTTTGGGCGCTCTTGGGAAGCAAGGCCGTGACGGCCGGTAATCTGGTCTATGCGCTGACGGCCATCGTCATAAAGGCTGGCATCGGGGGTAAAGATACCTTTGTCGGCTTTTCTGACTGCTCGAGCCTGCGTGCGATCATGGCTTGACGGTGTAGACCGCGCTCCCATGGCATTTTTGTCTCGCATTTGTTTGCTTCGTCGATCGTGTTGTTGATCCAACCTTTGCTCGAACCCATTGTTTTGCTCCTCATGTTTGCCGTCTTGATTGGCGGCGTTGAGGACATATTGCGGGGTGAGGGGGGCAAGAATTTGACCATCAAATTCTTTTTCCAAAAAATAGATCAATTTTTTGGCCGCATTTGGCAGATGTTGGGAAAGTCCAATAAAATAAGGGAAATCTGCGAGGTGCGAAAACAATAAGGGGGTAAATCGCATGATTGTTTCCATGAATTGCGGCAATAGGCTGCCGCATTCCCGCCCTAGTCAGAGCCTGATTGTCGAAATCAGCCGCCCATAGTCGGCCTCTTTGCGATGGCATGTCCGCCGATAGCTAAAGAATCGTTCTTCAGAGGCGTAGGTACAATGCCGCGTCCATGCTGAATCTTTGATCCCGGCGGCCCTCAAACGCGCAAGGCCGAAGGCGGGCAGATCGAACTGCATCTTGCCAACGGCCCCGTTCGCAAAGAACCGCGCGTTTGCGTGGTCTTCGTCGATAAAGCGGTCTGCGAAGTCTTCGTCGACTTCATAGGCCCTTTGGCTGATTGAGGGGCCGATGACTGCGACAATGCTTTCGCGCGCGGCGCCAAGTGTCACCATCGCCTCAAGCGTTGCATCCAGAACGCCGTTTAATGCGCCCTTCCAGCCAGCATGCGCCGCGCCAATCACGCCCGCTTCTTTGTCTGCAAAAAGTACCGGCTGACAGTCCGCCGTCAACACCGAAAGGGCAATCCCCTTGGTGGCTGTCACCAGCGCGTCGGCTTTGGGTTTGTCGGCGGTCACTTCGGTCACGGTGACGACATCGGCAGAATGGATTTGATGCACGCCGATCAGATGTGTGTCTGGCACGCCCATCGCTTGGGCCACGCGGCTGCGGTTGATTGCCACGATATCGTGTTGATCCGTGCTGCCAAACCCGCAGTTCAGTCCTGCAAAGACCCCCGAAGAGGCCCCGCCCTGACGCCCAAAAAACCCGTGCTCGATCCCGTCCAAAAGATCATGCGTGATGATGTCGAGTGTCATATCTCTAATCCAGCTGGTGGCGTGCCGTTCTTGGGAAACAAACCGATTACCTTGAAAAGTGCACCCATGGCGTCTGGATGGGTCAGCCGCCAATGTGCTTGAATGTGCGCCTCAAGTGCTGCGTCGGTCAAGCCCTTCGCGAGGGCTTGCGCGCGCGCCGTGATGCCGAGCCGCTCCAGAAACACGCCTTGTGTCGTGACGCGGGTGAACGAGGTTGCCGCCTTGGCAATCGCTTCGAAATCGACGTGGGCGGTCAGGTCCGCTTGCCCCGGATTGGCGAGCGGGTTGGCGGGTGCATGATCCTGCAGCGCTTGCAGGGTGTTGCCCAGCGAGCGCCAGTCGCCATAGTCGATAATGAGGGCTGCTCCGCCGTGTGCCTCAATCCTTGCGCTGATCTCGCCCACGATACTTGGCAGAGCAGGGCAGTATTCGACAATGTCACCTGCTTTGGTATCCGCAAGGCGGTCTTCCAGCATGGCAATCGGCGCAGGTGCGGACAGCCCCATCAGCAGCGTATCGCCCTCAACCCCGACCATATGTTCGCGCCAGCCCTCAGCGTCACGGGTGAACTGGCGGATCGGCAGGGCGTCAAAGAATTCATTGGCGATGAGGTAAAACGGGCCTTGAGGGAGGGTCTCGATACTGTCGTGCCAAGTGGCGTTTGGCACGGCCTCGGCTTGGCGTTTGCGCAGGGTCGCAGAGGTCTCGATGAAATGCACGGTCAGCGCGGCGTGGAAGCCTGCTACGCCTTTTGTGGCGCGGAGCGCATCGGCCATCAACGTGCCACGTCCAGGGCCAATCTCGGCGAGGATAATGGGGGAGGGCATGCCTTGGTCGATCCAAGCCTGTGCAAGGCAAAGCCCGATGAGTTCGCCAAACATCTGGCTGATCTCGGGCGCTGTGGTGAAATCCCCGCTGACGCCAAAAGGATCGCGGGTCGCGTAATACCCGTATTTGGGGTGCATCAGGCAATCAGCCATGTAGTCGGCCAAACTGATCGGGCCTGTCGCGGCGATGCGCTGGGCCAGAAGGGCGGCCAGCGGGGTCATTTGCGAGCAGCCCAGATCACAACGCTGATCCCGATAAGGATCATCGGCAGGGTGAGCGTTTGCCCCATGGTCAGCCCGTACCCGTCCATCTGGAAGGCAAGGCCCAGCGGGTTCCCCTCGGACACAAATTGCGCATCAGGTTGGCGGACGAATTCGACAATGAAGCGGGCAAGACCGTAGCCGGTGAAGAATGTGCCCGTGAGCAACCACGGTTTCTTGAGACCACCAAAACGAAAGGCAAGCAGGATGAGTGCCGCGCCAAGCAGCATCCCTTCCATGCCAGCTTCATAAAGCTGCGAGGGGTGGCGCGGACCACCATCCGCCGTTGGGAAAATAACGCCCCACGGCAGGTCGGTCGGACGCCCCCAAAGCTCGGCGTTGATGAAATTGGCGATACGGACCAGCAGGATCGCAGGGGTAGCGGCAAGGGCGATACCGTCGGCGAGCTTTGGCAAGGCAATGTTATGACGGCGGCTAAACAGATAGACGGCCAAAATCACACCGATAAAGCCGCCATGAAACGACATGCCGCCTGTCCAGATTTGCGGAATTTCCAGCGGGTGGGACATATAGTAGGCAGGCTTGTAAAACAGCACATAGCCCAAGCGCCCCCCCGCAATCACACCCATGACGATATAGGTCAGCAGATCTTCAAGCTTGGCCACGGGCATAGGCGCGCGACCTTGCCAGATTGCATCACGCTTCAGCGCGGCTTTCAGCAATTGCCAGCCAAGCATGATGCCCACGATATAGCCCATCGCGTACCAGCGCAGCGCAAAGTCAAAACCAAAGAGATCAATAGCGAAAATCTCGGGCGAAATATCGGGGAAGGTGATGGCTGCTATCATGGCTCTTACCTTTCTAAGGCCCCTGTCGAAGTCAAGAGGTTGAACGCGGTGGAACCTTGCCCCATATACGATTTAGATAGAATTGGAGACTGCAATGCAGACCAGAAATAAGATCCTCGACGATATTGGTGCGCTGATGACGAACGCAATGGGCGTGGCCCAAGGCGCAAAAGACGAGGCCAGCACTGCGATCAGTGGCATGATGGACCGTTGGCTTGCGGACCGCGATTTCGTGACGCGTGAAGAATTCGAAGCGGTGCGCGGCATGGCGCAAAAGGCCCGCGAAGAGAACGCGGCACTTCTGGCGCGCATTGAGATGCTTGAGGCCCAAAAGAAGTAACACAGGACACGCAGCAAAGGTGGAGGCGGGTTCGGGTGAAGGCAAAAGCCTGCAACCTGCCGAACGCCATGCGCCACACAACTGCCCGCCACGATGTATGCGCCAAAAACATTCAACAACCGCTTGGGTTTTGAACTGGGTTTTGGTTGCATGAATTGAAGCGGTTTTCGTGTGTTCCCAAAAGGAGGGTTTTTGAGGCAGTCCTAAGGTCCGGTGAGCGGACAAAGCTGCCTTTTCGAACGTGAACTAGTAGCATCATAATTTCTGACGACAAGCTTTGGATCAGTGATCTCTACTGTGGTAAAACCAGTTCCCTTTATATCTATCTTCAAAGTTTTCTTTGCTATAAAATCAACAGAAATACCGTCAGAGAAGCAGCCACAAAAATCATGTGGCTCAATTATTTTTGCAACCGCAGCATTCACGGTGCGTTTCGCGTCTTCTGTTAGACCTTCTACTTCTTTTTTTTGTGTTTATACTCTGAGTCCTTCGGAAGCCGAATTTGACGTCTTGACGCT
>JAQXBV010000058.1 GCA_029252195.1 Yoonia sp. | reverse complement strand
CCGTCAAGCATGACCGAGGCCCCGGGGCGCGCGGGTGTTGTATCGCTATCCACTTGGATCGTGACGAGCCGCTTTTTGGGCGCAGTCTTTGCACGTTCAGTCAGAGCCGCCTTACCGATGAAATCCGCCTTCTCAAGATGCACAAAGCGATCAAGGCCCGTCTCAAACGGATCAAATTCGGTCAGGATATCGGCCTTCCAATGCAGATAGCTTTTTTCCATGCGCATGGAATCCACAGCATGTGCGCCGAAAAGCTTCATGCCATGCACTTTGCCCGCTTCGCGCAGCGCCATGTAGGCCGCAAAAAGTGAGGCGTTAGGGACGTGGATTTCATAGGCCATCTCGCCCGAGAAGCTGACGGCCATGACCGTGGCGGGCGCAAACCCGATGAAGCATTCGCGCACCGACAGCCATGGGAAGCCCGCCTTGGACCAATCCGCGCGACTGACCGCTTGCAATACGTCGCGTGACTTTGGCCCTGCCACCACAAGGATCGTCATATCGTTGGTGAGCGATTTGATCGTGACGTCTTCGTCCGCGCCGATGTGTTTGAAGAGCCAGTCCATGTCGTGATACTCAGACGCCGCAGCAGAGCCATACCACATCCGCGCAGGCCCACGATCAGAGGCGGGCAGGTTCGCGATTGTGGCCTCGCTTTTCAGCATACCGTGGTGGTTCAACAGATAACCCAAGCCAACGCGCCCCGCCTTGGCGGTGATCTTGCCGCAAAACATCCGATCAACGAAGGACCGTGCGTCGCTGCCTTTGATTTCGAACCGGTTGAAACCGTTGACCTCTGTCAGGCCCACCGCGTTTTGGACGGCGGCAACCTCGCCTGCCACGACAGGAAAGCTCTCGTCAAAATGGAAGCCATGGGTGACGTGGAAGTCGGGGCTGGGCTTGATGAATTCCATCCGTTCCCAGCCGTTCACGACCGTGAACTCTGCGCCCTCTGCCGCGAGGACCGGCGTGATCGGCGTGGTTTTCGCCATGCGTCCTGCGGGGCGGTGTTCATTGGGGAAGTGAAAACGGAAATCGTTTTGGTAGTCTTCAATCGCCTTCAGCGCGGTCAGCTCGACATTCGCGTGCCCTGTGAAGCGGCGCGGATCAATGCACCATATGTGTCATAACAGGCCTCGCCATGCACGATCTGTTGCGCCAGCATCCAGCCATGGCCGCCACCCTCGCCAAGACCAGCCCGCATGCCGATGATGCAGAAGGCGTTACGTTTGCCCCGGATCGGGCCAACAAGCGGCGCGCCGTCAATGGTATAGGTGATCGGGCCGTTCACAACGGTCTTGATGCCAACTTCCGTCAGGGCGGGCATGCGCGCGAAGGCGCCTTCCAGCACATCCGTGATCCGGTCCAGATCATCCGGGCAAAGCGCATTGACGAAATGCGGGTCGATCCCGTCCATGCCCCACGTTTTGCAGCCCTGCTCGTAGAAGCCTATCAGCAACCCGTTCTTTTCCTGACGGAAGTAGTAGTCGCTGATCGGGCAACGGATCAGCGGCATGCGGTGGCCCGCCTCGGCAATCGCGGGGACGTCCTCGGTCACGAAATACTGGTGCTCCATCGAGGCGACGGGGTGGTGCACACCCATCATCGCGCCCACTTCATTGACGCGGTAGCCGCAGGCGTTCACCACGATTTCGCAGGTGATGTCGCCCTGCTCTGTGTGCACGGTCCAGCTATCATCCTTGTGCTGGGTCAGGCCGATCACAGGGGTATTGCGATAGACTTCGGCGCCAGCGTTACGGGCACGACGCGCGAGCGCTTGGCACAAGGACGCGGGGTCGATGTCGCCATCATTGCCATCCCAAAGCCCGCCAAGCAGGTTGTCGGTGGAAATAAGCGGGTGACGGCGGGCGCATTCTGCGGCGTCGATGACTTCAAACTCAACGCCCATGCCGCGGGCCATCGACGCAAAGTGACGGTAGCCGTCCATCTGCGCTTCGGTGTTGGCCAGACGAATACCGCCATCACCGTGGCGATAGCTGACAGGGTAATCCACGTCGTCGCGTAACTCTTTATAGAGGTTGATCGAATGGGATTTTAGCCCGACCATTGTTTGGCTCATACCAAAGTTGGTGACTTGGGCAGCCGAGTGCCACGTGGTGCCAGAGGTCAGTTCGTTGCGCTCGATCAGCACAACATCAGTCCAGCCCTCCTGCGTCAGATGATACAGTGTGGAACAGCCTGCAATGCCGCCCCCGATAACAACAACCCGTGTATGCGCCTTCATCAGAGCCCTCCGTCCCACACTGTGAGTGACAATGAAAAGCGCGGTAGCGTCAACATGAATTGGAGACATTCGAGACGGCGCACTCTGCATGCGCAATGACGGCCAGCCCGCAGGGGGCTAGCCGCGTGTCTGTAGGCCTGATCAGGCCGCTGGTGCCTCTTTTGCGCCCGTCATGAAGGCAACCGCGTCGGACATGGTGTAGTCCTTCGGGTCAATGACACACAGGCGTTTGCCGAGGCGATGCACATGGATACGGTCGGCGACCTCGAACACATGCGGCATGTTGTGGCTGATCAAAATGATCGGAATACCACGCGAGCGCACATCGAGGATAAGCTCCAGCACGCGACGGGATTCCTTGACGCCGAGGGCCGCTGTCGGCTCGTCAAGAATGATGACCTTTGAGCCAAACGCCGCAGCACGCGCCACCGCCACACCTTGCCGTTGACCACCCGAAAGGGTTTCAACCGCTTGGTTGATGTTCTGGATCGTCATGAGGCCGAGTTCCGAGAGCTTGTCGCGGGCGAAGTCTTGCATCCGCTTCTGATCCATCTGCCGAAACACCGATCCCATGATCCCCGGCTTGCGCCATTCGCGCCCCAGAAACATGTTGTCCGCAATCGACAGCGCAGGTGAGAGCGCGAGGTTTTGGTAAACCGTCTCGATCCCCTCATTGCGCGCATCGTCCGGCGAGCGGAAATGCACGGGCTTGCCATCGACAAGAACCTCGCCGTGGTCCGGCGTAACCGCGCCAGACAGCGCTTTGATCAATGTCGATTTGCCTGCACCATTGTCGCCGATGACCGCACAAATTTCGCCAGGGTAAAGATCGAAGTCCGCCCCATCCATGGCGATCACAGTGCCATAGCGTTTCATCAGACCGCGTGCGCGGATGACAGGTTGAATATCACTCATTTCGTGGCCCTCCGCAGCCATTGGTCAAGTGCAACAGCGATCAAAACAAGATTGCCTGCTGCGAACATTTGCCAGTAGTCGTCGACACCCGCGAGCGAGAGGCCCGTATTGAATACGCCAACAATCATCGCCCCAAGAACCGACCCAAGGATCGAGCCGCGGCCACCGAAAAGCGAGGTGCCGCCGATCACAACGGCTGTGATACTGGCAAGGTTGATGTCCGAAAAACCGATCGGAGAAATGGACCCCACACGACCCGCCGCGACCCAGCCTGCAAAGGCACAGATCAGACCTGCGAGAGCATAGACCGAGATGAGCGTGCGGTTGATCTTGATGCCCGAAAGCATCGCCGCGTCAGGGTCGTCGCCGATGGCGTGCACGTGCCGCCCCCAAGCTGTCTGGTTCAAAAGATACCACACGACCAGCGCCAATATGATCAGCGCGATCCCACCATAGGTTAGGACAAATCCGCCAAAGGTGACCGATTGCCCGAAGAACAAGATACTCGGGGCGATTTCGCGAATGTCTGCGCCACGGATCGACTGCGAGCCGGAATACCACAGCAAAAGCGCGGTAAAGACCGAGAGCGTGCCGAGTGTTACGATGAACGGCGGCAGTTTGATGTAGGTGACCAGAAATCCGTTGAGCCAGCCCATCAGAGCGCCAAAGAACATGCTGATCGTAACTGCAAAGAACGGCGGAATGCCGAAATCAACGGCCAGACGGCCCATGATCATCGACGACAGCACCATGATCGCACCGACGGACAAATCAATGCCTGCGGTCAGGATAATGAGGGTCTGGGCGATGGCCACGACACCTGTCACGGTCACTTGCTTGAGCACCAATGACAGAACGCCCGGCGACATGAAGTTCGGGGCAATGATACCAAAGCAGATCACACTGATCAACAGCACCATTGCCGGAATGATTGTAGGATTGCTGCGCAAGATGCCGCGCAAGATATGCCCAACGGTCTTATCATCGCGCGCGAATGAGGCGACGGATTTATCGGCTGCGGCGAGGCCTGCTTCAAAATCCGAACCTGCTTGCGCTTTTGGTTTCTGGTCAGTCATATTATTCTGTTCCCCCACTTATGCGGTCCGACTGTATGAAAAAGGGCGACATGGGAATGCCGCCCTTTCACTAATCACGCGAGCGTAAAAGGCTTAGCCCCAGCAGAGCTCAGTGCCCTTGTCGCTGTCAATAGATGGCACGCCTTCGGCTGGTGTATCCGTCACAAGGTTCACGCCTGTGTTGAAGAATGTCAGACCGTCAGAAGCCGCTGGCTTTGTGCCGTCAGCCACATAAGCTGCAATTGCCTCAACGCCTTTGGACGCCATCAACAGTGGGTACTGCTGCGATGTTGCACCGATCACACCAGCCTTAACGCTTGCGATACCTGGGCAGCCGCCGTCGACGGAAACGATCAGAACACCTTCAGCTTTGCCAGCATTCTGCAGCGCTTGGTAAGCACCCTCAGCAGCAGGCTCGTTGATTGTGTAGACAACGTTGATGTCGGGGTCTTTTGCAAGCAGGTTTTCCATCGCAGTCACGCCACCCTCAACGGATGCCTGTGATGTCTCATGGCCAATAACGCGTGCGTCAGTCTCGGAACCCATCACCGTCAGATCAGGCACTTCGATGCCGAAACCAACGAGGAAGCCTGTGTCACGGGCCACGTCAACAGAGATGTTGTCTTTGTTAATGTCGAGCATGCCGATCTTGGCATTTGCAGCCTCATCGCCAAGTGTTGCAGCAGCCCACTGACCAATCAGCAAACCTGCTTCAAAGTTGTCAGTCGCGAATGTCATGTCCTGTGCTTCTGGATCGGCAAGTGGTGTGTCCAAAGCGATTACCAGAACACCGGCAGCGCGAGCGTCGATGAGTGCCGGACCGACGGAATCGTTGGACGGCGTGATCAAGATACCCTTGGCACCAGCGGCCACGCAGTTTTCAATCGCAGTGATCTGTGGGGCAGCGTCGCCATCTGTGACGCCAGCGTAAGCCTGGAAATCCATGCCAGCAGCCGTCGCAGCAGCCTCAGCGCCTTCTTTCATCTTCACGAAAAACGGGTTGGTGTTGTTCTTTGTGATCAGGCAAGTCAGGTCAGCTGCAGATGCCATGCCAACGGATGCGATAAGGGCCAATGCGGACCCTGCGAGTAATTTCTTCATGGTTTCCTCCCAGAAAACAATATGTCAGGGCACTTGCCCAGATTTTCCAGCGACCTGCTCAATGCAGTTGCTGACCCTTACATTACGCGATTCTTTCGTTACGTCAATTAATTAGTTAACTTTCTTTATTAATTAGTTTCAGGTATGCTTTCCTGTGAAAAGCACAGATAAGGTGCGCAATATGGATGACGGATTAGTTCGAACACTCAGTATTGGCTTAAGCCAAAGGGGCGTGAGGGATCACAACGAGCGCCTGCTGCTTTCGCTCATCCAGCGCCACGATTCGCTGCCCGGAAGTGATCTTGCTAAGCTGGCGGGTCTGTCGCCGCCTACGGTCTCTGGTATTTTGCGCAAACTTGAATCCGACGGATTAATCGAACGCGGTGATCCTGTGCGCGGCAAGGTGGGCAAGCCCTCTGTGCCGATGCGGCTTGCCGCAAAGGGCGCCTATGCCTTCGGGATCAAGATCGGGCGCAGGTCGGCGGATCTGCTGCTTATGGATTTTCGCGGCGGCACATGTGGAGAACGCAAAATCACCTACGACTTTCCTGTCAAGCAACCCGTGCTCGATTTTCTGTCTAAAGGGATGACAGAGCTGACAGCCCAAATGGCCCCCGACGAGATTGCCCGCATTTGCGGGATCGGCGTGGCCGCGCCATTCGAATTCTGGAATTGGAGCGATCCGGCAGACCCGAACGCCAAGACCTTTCGCGCTTGGAAAGATGTGGACCTTGCCGACGAAATCGCCCGCTTTAGCAACCTGCCCGTCATTTTGATGAACGATGCAACAGCGGCCTGTCAGGCCGAACACACCTATGGCCGCGGTAAAGAGTTTCAGGATTACGCCTATTTCTTTATCGGTGCCTTTATCGGTGGCGGCGTTGTGCTCAATAGCTCGGTTTACACG
>JAQXBV010000057.1 GCA_029252195.1 Yoonia sp. | reverse complement strand
GCTTCATCTCACGAAAAACGCCTTCACGCTGAAGTTTCTTTTTCAGAGCACGCAACGCCTGATCGACGTTGTTATCACGAACACTAACCTGCATGTGGTTTTCACCACCTCTCTAAGTTAAATTTGCAAAATTGCAGGAAGATGCCGCATAGCAAAGCCCGATGAATTTGTCTAGTCTTGTCGCAGTATAGGAGAAACGCCATGTCCAGATCCCCACTCGACACCTTGCTTGATGCCGCCTTGCCGCATGTCGCCTTTGACGGATGGTCGCCTGCGACTTTTTGTGCTGCGGTGGCTGAGACAGGGATCGATCCCGCAATTTGCCCCCGTGGCGCGGTGGACTTGGCGGTGGCGTATCACCTGCGCGGGGATGCCGCGATGGCCAAGGCTATGGCCGAGGCGGATATGAGCGCGATGCGGTATTCCGAGAAGGTCGCCTATGCGATCCGCTTGCGGTTGGATGCCGCCGAGGACAAGGAAATCGTACGCCGGGGAACGTCGCTTTTTGCATTGCCAAACCACGCCGCAGTAGGGGCAAAGCTGATTTGGGGCACGGCTGACGCCATCTGGAACGCTTTAGGCGATACCTCTGACGATGTGAATTGGTACACAAAACGCGCAACATTATCAGCGGTTTACGGGTCTGTCGTGCTGTTCTGGCTCGGTGATGATGAAGGGGGCGTGGATGATTTTATCGACCGCCGTATCGAGAATGTCATGCAGTTCGAAAAGGTCAGAGCGCAGGTCAGAGGATCGGCTTTATTGAAACCTTTGACGGGTCCGCTCGCGGCGATGATGGGGGCGATCAAGGCGCCGCGCCGCACGGCCGATCCCGACCTTCCGGGCATTTGGACCAAAGGATCAGACACATGAAAGCGGTTGAAATTACCAAGGCGGGCGGGCCGGATGTTTTACAGATCTGCGAGCGCCGGATGCCTGTGCCGCGTTACGGTGAGGTTGTCATCAAGGTCGCTTATGCCGGTGTGAACCGCCCTGACGCCTTGCAGCGCGCGGGCCTTTACAACCCGCCCGCTACCGCCAGCGATTTACCCGGACTGGAAGCGGCGGGCGAGATTGTGGCGCTGGGTGAGGGCGTTGCGAATCTGTCGATTGGCGATCAGGTCTGCGCGCTGCTGCCAGGTGGCGGCTATGCCGAATTTGTGGCGACACCTGCCGCCCACTGTTTGCCTATTCCGACGGGCTTGACGCTGAAGCATGCGGCGTGCCTGCCCGAGACGTTCTTCACCGTCTGGTCAAATGTGTTTATGCGCGGCGGTTTGACGGGGGGGGAGCGATTTTTGGTGCATGGCGGCAGTTCTGGTATCGGGACGACCGCGATCCAACTGGCGCGGGCATTCGGCGCACGGGTCTTTGCAACTGCGGGGACAGAGGCGAAATGCGCCGCTTGCCTTGCGCTGGGCGCTGAACAGGCGATTAATTACCGCGACGCGGATTTTGTCGAGGTTCTGCGCGCGCAGGGCCGTGCCGACCTGATCCTCGACATGGTTGGCGGGTCTTATATGCAGCGCAACATCAAGACTTTGGCCGATGATGGTCGCCTTGTGCAAATCGCGTTTCTGCAAGGGCCAAAGGCCGAGTTGAACATGGTGGAAATCATGACCCGCAGGCTCACTGTGACCGGATCAACCCTGCGCCCGCAAAGCGATCGGGCCAAGGCGCGGATCGCGGATCAGCTGCGCGAGAAGGTCTGGCCGTTGCTGGCGGCGGGCACTGTCGCCCCGGTGATGGACCAAGAGTTTGCACTGGCCGATGCCGCCGCCGCGCATCACCGCATGGAGGCCTCCGCTCATATCGGCAAGATCGTTCTCAAGGTCGCCTAACCGCGCGGGGGGAAGCTCTTGTAAACGGGCAGGCGCCAGCCGAATGCGATGCTGCCCGCCCGCAAAATGAAAGTCGCACCACCGCAGATCAGCAGGCTTTGCGGTTGGCTCAACCCAAACTGCTGTGCGACAAGCGCGCTTGCGGCACCGACCAAAGCGCAGGTCACATAGAGTTCGCCTTGCTTGAGAACCAGCGGGACTTCGTTGCAGACCACATCGCGCATGAGGCCCCCAAAACAGCCTGTCGTGATCCCCATGATGACGACGATTGTGTTGGTTTGTCCTAAGCTGAGTGCGACGGCGACGCCCGCAGGCACGGCCACGGCAAGGGCCGCCGCGTCGAGCCAGATGATACTGCGCGCGCGGCTTTCCAGCAGGTGCGCGGTGAAAAAGACGATGATCGCGGCAAGGGCGGCAACCGCGATAATCCACGGGTTTTCGACCCAGAAGACGGTCTCGCGGTTGAGGAGAATATCGCGCAATGTGCCGCCGCCCACCGCTGTGAGGCTCGCGATGAAGATAAAGCCGATCAGATCTAATTGCGCGCGGCTCGCAACCAACGCCCCCGTCAACGCAAAGACAAAGACAGAGGCGTAATCAAGGGCGATCAAGGGGGTCATTTCTTGAACGGCTCCATGCCGGCGCGGGCCAGTTCATCTGCCCGTTCATTCTCGGGGTGGCCAGCATGACCTTTGACCCATTCCCACTTCACGTTGTGCCGCTGGGTCGCCGCATCAAGTCGCTTCCAAAGGTCTTCGTTTTTGACAGGTTTGTTGCCCGCCGTTTTCCAGCCGCGCTTTTTCCATCCAAAAATCCAGGACGTAATCCCGTCTTTGACGTAAGAGCTATCGGTCACAATCGTGACAGTCGTCGGGCGGTCCAAAGCCTCCAAAGCGGCAATCGCGGCCATCAATTCCATTTTGTTGTTCGTCGTATGGGCCTCGCCGCCATTGAGCGCACGCTCTTTGAGAACGGTTTCGCCGTCGCGCGCAATCAGGATTGCGCCCCAACCGCCGGGGCCGGGATTGCCCGAGCAGGCACCATCGGTATAGGCGAATAAATCAGGCATATTTTCGGGCTCTCATCACGACAAAAGGATCATTGGTGCCAGCGCAACCGACCTCGTGGCCTTCGACCACATCCAGCACTTCAAAGCCAGCGTCTTTCAGCAATCCACGCAATTCGGAGACTGAAACGTAGGAGTAAAGTCGGTCGATTTTATCGCGTTCCGCGCCTGCGCCAACCTTCATGGCGATGTGGAAAAAACCCTTACTGTGCAATGCCTTAGAGATCGCCAAAAGGTAGCGGGGCAGATCGCCTAGCGGCGCGTGCAAAAGCGAGAAATTCGCCCAGACGCCGTCGTAGGCATCCACCATATCAATATCGTCGAACGTCGCGAAACGCGCCCCGATATTGTGGGTCTTGTTGGCCAGTTCTATCATGCCAGTCGAGGCATCTACAGGATCGGGTTTGAACCCGGCTTCGCGCATGTGCACGGAAGAACGGGCAGGGCCGCAGCCAAGGTCAAGCACTGAACCACCCTTAGGCAGCAACGCCATAAACGCAGTAAGGTTTTCGCTCGGCGTGCCTGTATCCGTCAGGTTCGCGTAACGCTCGGCGGCGGTGTCGTAAAAGGTAATTGTCTTTTCGTCGGGCATTAAATCACCGCAGTCAAAAGGCAAATGATGACGCCGCTGGTCAATATTAGTCGCAGATGCATCCACCAACTCGGCGCAAGTTTTTCACGCCAAAAGCACCAATCAAGAACAAGCAGGCCCAAGAAGCCAACAATCAGATTAATGATCGCTGCGGATGTCGGGCCGCCTGTAAAGAAGAAGACCCAAAGCGCAGGGATCACAGAGAGGATGTAGCCGAATGTTGCTTTTTGCCCTGTGTCCTTTGTCGCAAAGCCCCAGAGCACGCCCGACATGAATGCGAGAATGATCTTGCCATAGTCCAGCAAAAGTCGCGGGCCATCGGCGGCAACGATCAAAGGATAGCCTCCATCGTCTGGATTACCCATGTCCATTTCCAACATCCCAAGCGAGACCACTGCGCCTGCGAAAAACGGGAGTAGACCTAACAGACCCAAGATCAGAGCGGAGCGTGGGATTAGGGTCATGCGGGTTCCCGCAACACGCGCGGCACTTTGAATTCCACATTCTCGACGGCAGTCTCGACCATTTCGACGGTTACGTCATAGCGGTTGCGGAAAGCGTCGATGACCTCGTTGATGAGGACTTCCGGCGCGGAGGCACCTGCGGTGATCCCCATTGACGTGATCCCGTCAAGCGCCCGCCAGTCGATATCTGCCGCCCGTTGCACCAGTTGCGCATAGTTGCAGCCCGCGCGCGCGCCGACCTCGACCAAGCGGCGGGAGTTGGATGAGTTGGGCGCGCCCACAACCAGCATGGCGTCACATTTTGGTGCCATGGCCTTCACCGCTTCTTGGCGGTTTGTGGTGGCGTAACAAATGTCTTCTTTATGCGGCCCCACAATGTTCGGAAACCGTGTTTGCAGCGCTGCCACAATATCGATGGTGTCGTCGACTGACAGGGTGGTCTGGGTGACGAAGGCCAGTTTGGCAGGATCGCGCGGGGTGACTTTTGCCACATCCGCGACGGTCTCGACCAAGAGAACCTCGCCGTCGGGCAATTGCCCCATGGTGCCGACCGTTTCGGGGTGGCCCTCATGCCCGATCATGATCATTTGCAGGCCCGCATCGGCGTGGCGCTGTGCCTCGATATGGACCTTGGAGACAAGCGGACAGGTCGCATCGACATAGACCATCTTGCGCGCTTCGGCCGCATTTGGCACGGATTTTGGCACGCCGTGGGCAGAGAAGATGACGGGTCGGTCGGTCGGGCATTCATCAAGCTCTTCGACAAATACAGCGCCCTTGTCGCGCAGGCTATCGACGACGAATTTGTTATGCACGATCTCGTGGCGGACATAGACAGGCGCGCCCCATTTCTCGATCGCCATTTCGACGATCTTAATCGCGCGATCAACGCCTGCGCAGAACCCGCGCGGCGCTGCGAGATAGAGGGTGAGAGGGGCTTTGCTCATCTTGTGTCTCCGACCAATATCGACGTGCCCTGTCCTAACGCCATTCACGCGCGGCGTCCATGCAACGAGAACGCGCGTGGCAATTGGGTATTTGAATGGGTGTTCTGATGTTATGGGACTCCGCAAAGGAGCCCGTGCAGCATCGGGTTCGCCGCCGATATTACAAGAGATGATGCCGGAGCATGCTCCGGCCTCAAATGTTAGTCGGCGTCGACGCGATGGATGTCGTCTTCGCTCATAGGCTCTCTGCTTGGGCGTCCCACGACATCGCGCAATTCATCAAGTTCGATGAAGTTGTCGGCCTGACGGCGTAGTTCGTCTGCGATCATCGGTGGTTGGCTCCGAATTGTGGAGACGACCGAAACGCGCACACCTTTGCGCTGCAATGCTTCCACGAGCGGACGGAAATCACCGTCGCCAGAAAAGATCACGATATGGTCCACAAAAGGCGCAAGTTCCATGGCATCGACGGCAAGTTCGATATCCATGTTCCCCTTCACCTTACGGCGACCCATGCTGTCGGTATATTCCTTGGCAGGTTTGGTCACCATGGTGAACCCGTTGTAGTTCAACCAATCGACCAAAGGCCTGATAGGTGAATACTCGTCATTTTCCAAAAGTGCAGTGTAGTAGAATGCACGTACCATTTTGCCGCGGCGCATAAATTCAGCGCGCAGCAATTTGTAGTCGATGTCGAACCCTAGCGACTTTGCAGCCGCATAGAGGTTTGATCCATCAATGAAGAGCGCCAATCGCTCGTCACGATAAAACATAAAATATCCTTCCGAATAGGAATCGCTGGTATTCATTACAATGTGAGTGGTCTATTCAAAAATTAGCGAGACAAGTTGATCGGAAGATCGTAAGCGAAAAGATATGATGCTGCAAACACCTCTTGAATCGTGCTCATCAAAGCGAACCCTTATTGCATTGGGTAGTAACGCCGCTTCGGCATGGGGTGACGTAGCGACCACTGTACAAAAGGCTAGTGCAGCCATTGCGCGCTTGAGCGATACGCCGCCTGTCATAAGCCGACTTTTCAAGACTCCGGCCTTTCCCGCGGGCGCTGGCCCCGATTTTGTCAACGCAGTGATTCGCATCGAGACGAGGCTGAGTGCGCTGGATGTGCTCGCCGCGCTGCATGAGATAGAAGCCGACGCGGGGCGCGAGCGCACCGTCCGCTGGGGCCAGCGCACGCTTGACCTTGATCTGATTGCTATGGCGGATGAGGTCTTGCCAGATGCCACAACACATCGCTACTGGCGGGATTTGCCTCTGGATCAACAAGTTAAGGTCGCGCCAGATGAGCTCATTTTGCCACATCCTCGCCTGCAGGACCGCAGTTTCGTCTTGGTTCCTCTGACTGATGTGGCCCCCGATTGGGTGCATCCGATCCTTGATCAAACGGTTCTGGAAATGCGGGATGCGCGGCCAGAGGCTGAATTGGCAAGCGTTATCCCGATCTGACCCCTTGCAACCCCTTGTCATTCTGGCCAAAAGCGCTTAGACGATCGCTTTCTGAAGTTATATCCAATTGATTGGAGCACGCCCATGGCCCGCGTTACCGTAGAAGACTGCGTCGATAAGGTTCCGAACCGTTTTGAACTTGTGATGCTTGCTGCACACCGTGCACGCGAAATTTCCGCGGGTGCGCCGATTACGGTCAACCGTGACAACGACAAAAACCCTGTCGTGTCCTTGCGTGAAATCGCCGATGAGACCCAAAGCGCGGACGACCTGCGTGAGCGTCTGATCGAAGCGAATCAGACACAGATCGAAGTTGACGAACCAGAAGAGGACAGCATGTCCCTCTTGATGGGCGCGGAAACAGACAAACCCGCCGACGACGAAATGTCCGAGGAGAAATTGTTGCGTGCTTTGATGGAAGCTCAAGGCCAGCGCTAACCCCATAACATAGGCGCTGGACCTTATGACCACGACAGCAGACGATCTGATCGCACAGGTCCGCGCCTATAACCCCCGCACGAATGAAGCGCTGTTGCGCGACGCCTTTGCCTTTGGTGCAGAAATGCATGAGGGGCAGTTCCGGCATTCGGGCGAACCCTATTTCACACACCCTGTTGCGGTCACCGTGATTCTGGCCCAACAGCAAATGGATGACGCCACACTTGTGACGGCCCTTTTGCACGATACGATCGAGGACACGAAAGCGTCTTTCCGGACTGTATCCGACCGCTTCGGGGTCGAAATCGCAGAACTTGTGGATGGTGTGACCAAGCTCACGAACCTGCAACTGA
The DNA here is from genome assembly GCA_029252195.1 of Yoonia sp. Classification (GTDB taxonomy): domain Bacteria; phylum Pseudomonadota; class Alphaproteobacteria; order Rhodobacterales; family Rhodobacteraceae; genus Yoonia. The sequence goes on along the minus strand of JAQXBV010000057.1, from coordinate 29,440 downwards.
CGAGCACCCAGACCAAGCAGGCCGAGAATTTCCGCAAGCTCTTCATGGCCACCAGCCGCGATTTGCGCGTGACCTTGGTCAAGTTGGCCGACCGTCTGCATAACATGCGCACGATCAAATCCATGCGCCCCGACAAGCAGGTCCAAAAGGCCCGCGAGACAATGGATATCTATGCGCCGCTTGCGGGTCGTATGGGTATGCAGTGGATGCGCGAAGAGCTGGAAGATTTGGCGTTTCGGGTGCTGAACTCCGAGGCGCGCAATTCGATCATGCGCCGCTTCATCACGTTGCAGCGCGAAACCGGTGATGTTGTTCAAAAGATCACGGCCGATATGCGCGTTGAGCTCGAAAAGGTGGATATTGTAGCCTCCGTCGTCGGGCGGGCCAAAAAACCTTATTCGATCTGGCGTAAGATGCAGGAGAAGGACCTGTCGTTTAGCCGTTTGTCGGACATTTACGGGTTCCGTATTCTGACCGCGACAGAGGCCGATTGTTACCGCGTTCTGGGCGCGATCCACCAGCGCTGGCGCGCGGTTCCCGGTCGGTTCAAGGATTATATCAGCCAGCCCAAATCAAACGGCTATCGCTCTATTCACACGACCGTTTCGGGCCGCGATGGCAAGCGCGTCGAGGTGCAGATCCGCACCCGTGAGATGCACGAAGTGGCCGAAACCGGTGTGGCCGCGCATTGGTCCTATCGCAATGGCGAACGGGTCGAGAACCGTTTTGCTGTCGATCCGGTCAAATGGATTTCGCAACTGACAGAGCGGCTTGATGACAGCCACGATCACGACGAGTTCCTCGAAGCGGTCAAGCTTGAGATGTATCAGGACCAAGTGTTCTGCTTTACCCCCAAGGGCGAGGTTATCAAGCTGCCGCGCGGGGCGACACCGATTGATTTTGCCTATGCTATTCACACGCGGATCGGCTCGGCCTGTGTCGGGGCCAAAGTCGACGGGATGCGCGTCCCGCTCTGGACGCGGTTGAAGAACGGCCAGTCTGTCGAAATCGTGACTGCAGCGGGCCAAAAGCCGCAAAGCACATGGATCGATATCGCGGTCACAGGCCGCGCCAAAACGGCGATCCGGCGCAGCCTGCGTGAAGAAGACCGTGAGCGTTTTGTCCGGCTTGGCCGCGAACTTGCACGCGTCGCGTTCGAGAACGTCGACAAGAAGGCCACCGACAAGGCGCTGCGGACGGCGGCGAAGACCTTGGCAATCGACAACGCAGAAGAGCTTTTGGCGCGATTGGGGTCGGCGGAAATCTCGGCGCGAGAAATCGTGCGCGCGATCTATCCTGAGCTTGCCGAAAAACAGGGCGACGAGATTGACTCAAAGCGGGCTGTCGTCGGGCTTGCAGCCGATCAACAACATCAGCGCGGCGGGTGCTGTCAGCCTTTGCCGGGCGAGCGGATCATTGGGATTGCGTTTCGCGGGCGTGGTGTTGTCGTTCATGCAATCGACTGCGAGGCCTTGGCTGACTACGAGGATCAACCAGAGCGCTGGATCGATCTGCACTGGCAGGAAGGCACGCATAGCCCGACCAATACGGTAACACTTGATGTCACGATCACCAATGATGCAGGTGTATTAGGTCGGATCTGCACCTTGATTGGCGAACAGAACGCCAATATCTCTGATCTGAGGTTTATTGACCGAAAGCCGGACTATTACCGCCTCTTGATTGATGTCGACTTGCGGGACCAAGAGCATTTTCATCGTGTTTTCACGATGTTGGAAGCAGATAGCAATGTATCGTCGCTATCGCGGCATAGAGATCCGGGCCTTGCCAGTGTGGTGTAAAAACAATCGGACGAGAGGACTAATCGGTTGATTTTCAAACGCAGGGATAGGCGCCCGATCTGGCAGATCGTGTTCGACTTTGTCTATCCGCGCGGCGGCTGGGGGCGAGCTTTTGAATATGTCAAACACCGCGTGCGCCGGCTACCTGATACGCCTGAAAAGATATCGCGCGGAATTTGGGCGGGTGTTTTTACGACGTTTACGCCGTTTTATGGGCTTCATTTCGTTGTTGCGGTTCTGATTGCGCGGCTGATGCGGGGCAATATCCTCGCGTCGTTGCTCGGCACGTTCTTTGGCAATCCTTTGACTTATTTGCCGATCGGTGTGGCGTCTCTTTCGACGGGGCATTTCTTGCTTGGCACGCGGCCGGATCAGGAATTGGAACGATCCCTCCCAGGCAAATTCGCAGCTGCAAGCGGCGATTTGATGCATAACGTCGAGGCCCTATTCACGCCTGCGCGTATGGACTGGCATGATCTGAGTATCTTTTATGACGAGGTCTTTTTTCCATATATGGTCGGTGGGGTCGTCCCGGGTGTGATTATGGCGACGATTGCCTATTACTTGTCCGTGCCGCTGATCAGGGCCTATCAGAACCGCCGCCGCAAAGTGCTGCGGGCGAAGTTGGATCAGCTGAAGAAAAAGGCGCAACCAACGGATGACCTTGGACAAACTTAGCGCTAACTTACAGGTGAAACGCTTTAACAGAGGATTGTGGCGATGACATCGAACCGGTTGCGCCTTGGCGTCAATATTGATCATGTGGCGACGTTGCGTAATGCGCGTGGCGGCATGGTTCCTGATCCCGTGCGCGCGGCTCTGATGGCTGAGGCTGCGGGTGCAGATGGTATTACGGCGCACCTGCGCGAAGATCGCCGTCACATTGTGGATGTCGATATTGACGGGCTGATGGCCGCGCTCAAGGTGCCACTTAACTTTGAGATGGCCGCCACCGAAGAAATGAAGACAATCGCGTTGCGTCATAAGCCGCACGCGGTCTGCATTGTGCCAGAAAAACGCGAAGAGCGGACAACTGAAGGCGGGCTGGAGGTTGCAGGGCAAGACAGTCTCCTTGCCGCTTATATGGCCCCTTTACAGGCCGCAGGCGCGCAGGTGTCCCTGTTTATTGGGGCCGACAAGCGCCAAGTAGAAGCAGCGGCCCGGATCGGTGCGCCTGTCGTTGAATTGCACGCAGGTGCCTATGCCGACGCATGGGCCGAAGAGCGCTGGGCAGAGCGCGATTCCGAGCTTGCCAAGATCACCGACATGGTAGCTTACGGCACGCAGTTGGGACTTGAGGTGCACGTCGGGCATGGGCTGACCTACGACAGCGTCGGCCCGATTGCGGCCCTGCAGGACGTCGCAGAGCTGAACATCGGCCACTTCATCATTGGCGAAGCGATCTTCCGTGGCCTTGGTCCCGCGATTGCCGAGATGCGCCGCTGCATGGATGAAGCGCGGGGATGATTAAGCACATCGTCATGCTGAATTTGCGCCCCGATCATGATGCGGAAGAATTGGCCGCGATCATGGCGGGTTTGGACGCGCTTGACATCAAAGGGTTCACGGGCTTTTCGCACGGTCCAAACCGTGACATCGAAAACAAATCCCCCGATTACCCCTACGGCTTTATCTGTAACTTTAAAGATCTACAGGGCTTGCACCGTTATGCGAGTAACCCCGATCATGGCGCGCTTGGCGCGAGGTTGGTCGCACTTTGCTGTGGTGGGGCTGACGGGATCATGGTTATGGATCTCGACGTTTGATCCGGCTGTTGGCATTTCTCCTGTTGGTCTCAGCGGCCCCAATCGCCGCTCAACAGGCGCGACTGTGTGATTGGCAGGCCTCTGCTCAAGCGCTTGTTGAACCTTGGAACGAAAACACCCGTGTTTTTGCCAACGGAAACGTGCGGGTCGCGGCCATTGATACGGTGGAACCTGCATCGGGTGCAGCCTACCTGCTCGTCCTCTCGCCACCCTATTCAGAGCTTGGCGAACGGCAATGCCGCGTTGTGGGGTGGACAGAGCAACTGGGGTTCGCGGGCCTCTCATTTGATGCGCTTTCCTCGAATTATGATCCTGCAATCGGCTTGATCTTCACCTTGCCCGTGCAAGTCGACGCGGTCGATGGAGGCGCCTCGCGCGCTGGCTTGTTGAGGATCACGCTCAACCAATCCACGGGCGCGATGACAACAGATATAGAACTGGGTTCCGAATGATTTTGGGCATTGGGACGGACCTTGCGAATATCGACCGGATCGCGGGCACGCTTGATCGGTTCGGCGACAGGTTTCGCAATCGGGTGTTTACCGAGATTGAGCAATCCAAGGCAGAGCGCCGCAAAGACGTCGCAGGCACCTATGCCAAGCGCTGGGCGGCGAAAGAGGCCTGTTCTAAGGCGCTGGGCACGGGGCTCGCGATGGGCATTTCATGGAAAGACATGTCTGTTACGAATTTGCGCTCTGGACAGCCAACGATGCACGTCACAGGCTGGGCGAAAGAGCAGCTTAATAAAATGACCCCTGCGGGGCATCGGGCCGTGATACATGTGACTTTGACAGATGATTACCCTTGGGCGCAGGCTTTTGTCCTGATCGAGGCGGTCCCAATTGATGCATAGGTTGACAGGGCAGGGCACGACGCGCATGAAGCCCCGAACGACGAAACAAGGACGACTCTTATGGCTGACGACTCAAGCGTAGCGGGCGGGATCAAGGAAACGGTGAAAACCGTTGTCTATGCACTGCTCATCGCGGGTATTTTCCGAACGATTTTCTTTCAGCCATTTTGGATTCCGTCCGGTTCGATGAAGGACACGCTTTTGATTGGCGATTTCCTGTTCGTCAACAAGATGGCTTACGGCTATTCTTATGCGTCATGTCCGTCGATCCGTATCCCTGCGGTGGGCATTGATATCGAAGCCGACGATTTTTGCGGTGTGTTCAAGGGCGCGGACAAGCGTCTGTTTGGGTCTGATCCCGAGGTCGGCGACGTTGTGGTCTTCCGTCACCCTGTGACAGGGCGTGACTTTATCAAGCGGCTTATCGGGAAACCCGGCGACCGTATCCAAATGAAGGACGGCCTACTTTACATCAATGACGTGGCTGTCAAAGTTGAAGACGGCGGAGAGTTTATCGAGCCATTCGGACTGCAAGGCCCGCAGCAAAGCGGTACGGCCTGTGCAAACGGGGCTGTCGGTGAAGGTGCTGATTGCATCAAATACCGGTCGTATGAAACGCTGCCAAATGGTGTGCGCCATGCGGTCCTCAATATCGGTGATCGGGATCTGGACAATACGTTGGTATTTACCGTGCCTGCCGACAACTTCTTTTTCATGGGTGACAACCGTGACAACTCGACGGACAGCCGCGTCCCCCAGACGCGCCGCGGCGTGGGCTTTGTGCCGCGCGAAGATATCGTGGGTCGTGCCGACCGGATCATGTTCTCTTCTGCGGGCCGCTCCATGCTCGCGTTTTGGACATGGCGTTCAGACCGCTTTTTCAAGGCGATTGAGTGAAGCTGTCGGCTGATCTTCGGGCCTTTGCGGGCCGCTTAGGCTATACGTTCGCCAAGCCTGACTATCTCGTGCGCTCTGTGACACATTCGTCCATGGTGTCGCCACATCGTGACGACAACCAACGGCTTGAGTTTTTGGGTGACCGTGTGCTTGGGTTGGTCATGGCAGAAGCTTTGCTGATGGCGGATCCGAACGCGCCCGAAGGGTTGCTTGCGCCGCGCTTCAATGCGCTCGTCCGCAAGGAAACTTGCGCCGATGTCGCCCGCGAGATTGATCTGGGCGCTGTCTTGAAACTAGGCCGCTCCGAGATGAAATCGGGTGGACGGCGCAAAGAGGCGCTCCTCGCTGATGCCATGGAAGCCGTGATTGCCGCCGTCTATCAAGATGGTGGGTTTGAGGCCGCCCGCGACGTGATCCTGCGCCTTTGGGGCAAGCGGCTTCGCAACGTGGCCGATGATGCCCGCGACGCGAAAACGGCGCTGCAAGAATGGGCGCAAGCCCGCGGCGAGACCCCGCCCGAATATGTCGAGGTCGGACGCACAGGCCCTGATCATCAACCCATTTTCACCATTGAGGCCCGTTTGTCCTCTGGTCCCACTGAACAAGCCACTGCGGGCTCCAAACGTCAGGCCGAGCAAGCCGCAGCAAGTGCTCTTCTCAAGAAAGTAGAAAACTCATGACCGATCAGCCTACAAAAGCGGGCTTTGTCGCCCTGATTGGCGAGCCGAATGCGGGCAAGTCCACATTGCTGAATAGAATGGTCGGGGCGAAAGTCTCGATTGTGACGCATAAGGTGCAAACCACGCGTACCCGTATCCGTGGCGTGGCCATGGAAGGCCAATCGCAACTTGTCTTCGTTGATACGCCGGGCCTGTTTAAACCGCGCCGCAGGCTGGACCGCGCCATGGTTAAGGCCGCTTGGGGCGGTGCCGCTGACGCCGACGTTGTTGTGCTGATGATCGAGGCGCACCGTGGCCGTTCCGAGGGCGTGAAGGCGATTATCGAGCGTCTGAAGGAACATGCGGGCAAGGCGCCCGTGGCGCTGGCGATCAACAAAATCGACAAGGTAAAGTCAGAAAAGCTGCTTGGTCTCGCCGAAGAAATGAACGAGGCGTTTCCCTTTGTGCAGACCTTCATGATCTCTGCCGAGCGCGGCCATGGCTGTGACGCGCTGCGCGAGTGGTTGTCGCATCAGGTGCCAGATGGCCCGTGGCTTTACCCCGAAGATCAGATCGCTGATTTGCCATTGCGCATGATCGCGGCGGAAACGACGCGCGAAAAGCTGACCCTGCGTTTGCATCAGGAATTGCCCTATCAACTCACTGTTGAGACCGAGAATTGGGAAGACCGCAAGGATGGCTCCTGCCGCATCGACCAGATCATTTACGTCATGCGCGACGGCCATAAGGGGATCGTGCTTGGCAATGGTGGCGAGACGATCAAGGCTGTCAGCACCGCGGCGCGCACAGAATTGGAAGAGTTCCTCGACCGCCGCGTGCACCTGTTCTTGCAGGTGAAGGTGCGGCCAAACTGGCTTGAGGAAAAAGAGCGCTACAACGAAATGGGGCTCGATTTCAAAGACGGCAATATATGAGGTTGACGGCGGAAATCTGGGTTTCCGCTTATTTGACGCGGCTGCGGCAGGTTGAAATACCCGCCTTCGTCGTCAAGCGCGGCGATGCGACGGCGGGGGCTGCGCTGATCAAGCTCAACACGCTCGACGGCAATGCCTGTTGTTTTCAACGCTCGTTTGATCTGATGACGGGCGAGCGGAAATGGATTGTGCTGGTCGAAGGTGACGAGGCGCTCGTCGATCAATCGGTTGCCAAGCAATGCGGATTTGATCCTGATCTCTGGGTGATCGAGGTCGAGGACAAAAAGGGCCGCCACCTCTTGGATGAGGACGGCCTCGCATGATCACATGGTCCGACGAAGGCGCGCTTTTGGCGGCAAGGCCATTCGGCGAGACATCCATGATCATCGAAGTCTTTACGCCGCAACACGGGCGCCACGCGGGCGTTGTGCGTGGTGGCACCAGTCGCAAGGTCGCGCCGCATTTGCAACCCGGTGCGCAGATCGCTGTGACGTGGAAAGCGCGGCTCGACGATCATATGGGATCCTTCACCATTGAACCGATCCGCAGCCGCGCAGCCCAAGCCATGGGCGACAGGTTGGCTCTCGCAGGGTTGAACGCGGTGTGCGCCTTGCTCGGGCGCGTCCTTCCTGAACGCGAGGCGCATTTGGCGCTTTATGACCGGACAATCGCGCTTTTGGATTTGCTGGGACAGTCCGAAGTTTGGCCATTGGCCTATTTGCGGTGGGAGCAGGCCTTGCTCGAAGAAATGGGGTTTGCGATGGACCTTTCGGCCTGTGCGGTGCGTGGCGTGAATGAGGATCTGGCGTTTGTTTCTCCCAAATCGGGCCGCGCAGTCAGCCGTGATGCGGCGGGCGAGTGGGCGGACCGTTTGCTTCCCTTGCCACCTGTGCTTGCGGGGAAAGGTGACGCTGACAACGCGCAGATTGCTATCGCGCTTGGCACGACAGGGTATTTTATCGAACACCGCCTCATGCGCAGTCTCGGCGACAAGCCGATGCCCGTTGCCCGCCAGCGCCTGATTGATACGATTGCGCGTCAGGGGGCCTGAAACACCATTTCGCCGCCTTCAGTGTTACTTAGGATGAGTGTAGCGCCGGCCACTTCGGAGAGGGTCATTGCAGACAGGGCCGCGAGGAAGGCCGTCTCGGCGTCTAAATCAGGACAGGCCATGCGCGTCGTGATGATAGCGCCCGTTTCGAACCATGGATAGACCGCCATTTGTGCCGCGGAGTAGCTGTTGCAGGGCGCATCGCCCCGCAGGCGGCCCGCGACCGAGAGATCAATCGTCGCTTGGGCCTCAAAAGGGGTGCCGTCGAGCGTCACAAGGCGGAATGCCCCAGAGCCTTCAAGATAAGCCGTGACTGTCTCGTCTGCTTGGCACGCAGATGTTAACACGACGAAGGCTATCATCAGTCGGAACATGGGCTGGTCTCCCTTGAATTCCGTGAGATTGGCACGCCAAACCAGCCCGTTCCAGCAAAAGCGCACAAAGGTGTCGCAGATGGGCAAGACGCCGCCATGGCGCGGGCAGAACGTGACGGAGCTTATAGTAAAGATATCCTCATGATCGCACCTCGCAGCCCCATTTATCTGAGCCATGCGCCAACGCCCAAAATCAAGGACTTCGCCTTGCTTGCTGCATTGGAAGCGGGCATTCGCGGGACGCTTTTGTCGGTCATGCCCGTCTATATCTACCGCGCATTTTCCGACGCAGCCGTGGTTTCGCATATCTACTTTTTGGTTGGGCTCGCTTCGCTGTGCTGCGGGCTTATGGTGCCTTGGGTTTCACGCTGGATCCCGCGCCGCTGGATGTTTACGCTGGCCTGCTTTTCTTATCTGGTCGGCTTGTCGCTTGCGCTAACGGGGGCCCCGATCCTTTTGGCTTGCGCCTTGCTGATGAACGCCGTGGGCACGGTGACCTTTACTGTCTGCCTCAACGCCTATGTGCTGGACTACATTCACCGCATGGATCTGGGCCGTAACGAGACGACACGGATGGTCTATAGCGCGACGCCGTGGATGGTCGGGCCGATCCTTGGGGTGACGCTGCTGAACTGGTGGGCGCCGGCACCATTTTTGCTCGCTGGGTTCTGTGCGCTCTTGCTGATCGGGGTGTTCTGGAAGCTCCGCCTTGGTAACGGGAAACAGATCAGCCGCGCGCGTGCCCCTGCGGTTAATCCGCTCGCTTATCTTGGTCGCTTCTTTGCGCAACCGCGTCTTATTGCAGGCTGGTTTTTTGCGGTAATGCGGTCCTGCGGGTGGTGGGTGTTTGTGGTCTATCTGCCGATTTTCTGCATCGAGAGCGGGTTGGGCGACAAAGTCGGCGCGATGGCGCTTTCGATCAGCAACGGATTGTTGTTCACCACGCCGCTTATGCTGCGCAAGGTGAACAACGCGGGCGTGCGCTGGTCTGTGCGCGCCGCTTTTGCCTCTGCCGCGCTATTATTCGCCCTTGGTTGGGCGCTGTCTGGCTATCCTTGGGCAACGGTCATCAGCATCATGTCGGCCTCGATCTTCCTCGTGGCGCTCGACGTTTGCGGAGGCTTGCCTTTCCTCATGGCTGTCCGCCCTGCGGAACGCACAGAAATGGCGGCGGTGTATTCCAGCTTCCGCGATGTGTCGGGGATCATCACGCCCGGGGCAGCGGCCCTTGTTCTGCTCGTGGCGCCACTCAGCGGAGTCTTTGCAGCCTGCGCGGTCGGGCTAGGGGCGGGTTGGCTGGTTGCGGGGCAATTGCACCCGCGCCTTGGACTAAACCGCCGCTCTGCTTAGTCCAACAACCGTCTTGCGATGACCTGCGCCTGAATTTCTGCGGCGCCCTCAAAAATGTTGAGAATGCGAGCATCGCAGAGAATGCGGCTGACCTTATACTCTAGCGCAAAGCCGTTGCCACCGTGGATTTGTAGGGCATTATCGGCACAGGCCCATGCGACCCGTGCGCCAAGCAGTTTGGCCATACCGGCCTCAAGATCACAGCGGCGGTCGTTGTCTTTTTCATGGGCGCTGAAATAGGTCAGTTGGCGCGCAATCATGATTTCGACAGCCATCATTGCGAGTTTGCCCGAGACACGCGGGAAGTCGATCAACGCCTTGCCGAATTGCTTGCGGTCGGTGGCGTATTGCATCCCGACATCAAGCGCAGACGCAGCGACTCCGATGGCCCGCGCTGCTGTCTGGATGCGAGCGCTTTCGAAGGTTTGCATCAGCTGCTTGAACCCTTTGCCGGTCTCGCCGCCCAGTAAATTGTGGCCCGCGACGTGAAAGCCGTCAAAGGCCAACTCGTATTCCTTCATGCCGCGGTAGCCCAGAACCTCGATCTCGCCGCCGATCATGCCGTCGGTGGGGAAGGGCTCGGCGTCGGAGCCCGGGGTCTTTTCGGCCAGAAACATCGACAAGCCTTTGTAGTCGGTCGTGTCCGGGTCGGTGCGTGCGAGCAGGGTCATCACATGGGTTCGAGCGGCGTGGGTGATCCACGTTTTGTTGCCCGTGACCTCCCAATCGTCGCCTTTCTTAACAGCGCGGGTGCGCAAAGACCCCAAGTCAGAGCCTGTGTTCGGCTCGGTAAAGACGGCCGTGGGCAGCGTTTCGGCAGAGGCGATGCGCGGAAGCCACTTTTGTTTTTGCGCCTCGGTGCCACCGCAGAGGATCAATTCGGCGGCGATCTCGGACCGGGTGCCGAGCGAGCCGACGCCAATATAGCCGCGTGACAATTCTTCGGAGACAACGCACATCGCGGATTTCGACAGGCCAAAACCGCCGTATTCCTCTGGAATGGTCAGACCAAAGACGCCTATTTCGGCCAGCTCTTCGATGATCTCCATCGGGATCAACTCGTCCTTGAGGTGCCAGTCGTGCGCGTGTGGTTCGACTTTTTCGACACTAAAGCGGCGGAATTGCTCGCGGATCATCTCAAGTTCATCGTCAAGGCCCGAGACGCCGACGGTGACATTGGCGGATTGTTCTTGCATCAGCGTGACAAGACGGGTGCGCGCGGCTTGGGTATTTGCGTCCACCACAAGGGCGTTGATCTCGGCGGGCATTGTGGCGGTGATGCCCATGTCGTGCAGGCGGATCATTTCGCCTTGGTTCATCTGGATGCCGCCGTAAATCTGGGCGAGATATTCGCCAAAGGCAATCTGATGCAAGAGTTGCTCTGTTTCGCCAAACTTTCCGTCAGCGGTCAGGCGCTCGGCCCATGCCTGCATCTGGTGCAGCGCTTGGGCATAAGTCGCCAGCCATGCGAGGCCGTGCGCGGCGGTTTGGTTGGCCTCGATCAGCGGCGCGGAAATGCGGCCGTCTTTGGTCACCAAAGCGCGGATATTGGCCTTTGCCTGATCGAGCAAAACATCAACGGCAGGCAGGCTCGCAGCGGTCTGGGCGAGCAAGTCGTTCAAGAGGGGTGTTCGCATCATCGTCATATCCTGTCCGTCGTGTGCCATGTCCATCTCCGCTATTGTGCAGTTGCAGAGATAAGGCCTTCGCAGTTGCAGCGCAACATTCATCCGAAAGATTGTTGCAAAATGAACGAAAATGTCGCGACGGAATCTTGGTGCAGGTCGGACTTTAGTGGCGTAACAGGAGGAATGAATATGATTTTTGAACTCGTGACGCCACAAATCTTTGTGGTGTGTTTGGCGATTGGGCTTGCGGCTGGTATGGTCAAGGGCCTCGTTGGCTTTGCCATGCCGATGGTGATGATTTCAGGGATGTCGATGGTTTTGCCGCCAGAGATTGCGCTTGCGGGGCTGATTCTGCCGACTTTGGTGACCAACGGGATGCAGGCCTTTCGGCAAGGCGGCGCCGAGGCCCTGCGCTCGATGCGCCGTTTCCGCGTTTTCCTCGGCGTGGGCGCTGTTGTGCTGATCGGCTCTGCGCAACTGGTTCGTGTACTGTCGGCTGATGTCATATTTTTGATCATCGGTGGGTCAGTCACCGCATTTGTTGTGATGCAGCTTGCGGGCTGGGCGCCCAAAGTGCCCGAGAAGACCAATGCCCTGGAGGCCTCAATTGGTGCCTTCGCGGGGTTTATTGGTGGATTATCGGGGGTCTGGGGCCCGCCAACGGTGGCCTATCTGACGGCGATCAATACCCCCAAGGCCGAGCAGATGCGGGTGCAGGGAGCCATCTATGGCATGGGCGCTGTTGTGTTGTTCTTTGCGCATATCAAATCGGGCATCGTGAGCCTGCAGACCTTGCCATTCTCGGCTGCGCTTATTGTGCCTGCGGTCATTGGCATGATGGTCGGCCTGCGCTTGCAGGACCGTATCGAGCAGGCTGCTTTCAAGCGTATGACGTTGGTCGTGCTATTGGTTGGCGGGCTGAACCTGATCCGCAAAGGGGTGATGGGTTAAAACCCATCCTACGACAAGAGTTCTCCAAAGCCGCAGATCCGCGCCAATTCCGGCACTTGCTCTGGGGGCAGCACGACGAATGTTGTCCGGTAGATCACGACCCCACCTTGCGTCGCTTCCATCTGCCACGTCCCCTCGACCAGTTCGTAGTCAAAGTCGAACTGGTAAAAGGTCAGCGACGGTGTTTGCCCTGAAATCACGGTCTGGAAGGTTTGCACGGTTGCTTTTGCCTTGCCCATTGGCGGATGGGTAATTGTCATGGTGACCTCTGGAATCCCGCTGACATCTGAGGCCTGCGCCTTGATCCCAAACCCGATCCCGACGACTGCGGGCACCCTCCGATTGGTTGAGACAAAGGCAGGCTCGACGTCGATCAGATGTGTTGTGCCCACGACGGTATCGGGCGCGGGCGCCGTCCCCAAAGTCGGCGGGGCGCATATGATGCCAGCTTCATGACTGGCAAGTAGCGCGCTCACTTTCTCCGGCCCTGTTGTTTGAGCTAAAGCTACGACCGGAAAAACCGCAAAGAAAAAGGTGCACCACTTCATATGGTGCACCTTATCAGTGTTTGTGCTGGCGCAAAGGGCTTAGCCGATGGCGGCTGCCTTTACGTCGTCATCAATAAACGGCACATATTTCTCGAAGTTTTTGCTAAACATCCCAACCAGCTTGGCCGCTTGCGCATCATATGCGGGCTTATCAGCCCAAGTGTCGCGTGGGTTCAGCAATTGCGAGTCAACGCCCTCGCAGGTCATCGGTACTTCAAACCCGAAGTTCGGGTCTTTCTGGAAGGTGTTCTCTACAAGTGTTCCGTCTAGCGCCGCCGTGAGCAAAGCCCGTGTTGCCTTGATTGGCATCCGCGAGCCTGTTCCATATGCGCCCCCTGTCCAGCCTGTGTTTACCAGCCAGCAGGTTGCACCATGTGTTGCGATCTTTTCACGCAGCAGGTTGCCGTAAACCTCTGGGCGGCGTGGCATGAATGGCGCGCCAAAGCAGGTCGAGAATGTCGGCTCTGGCTCGGTTACGCCGCGCTCTGTGCCAGCGACCTTGGAGGTGAAGCCGGAAAGGAAGTGGTACATCGCCTGCGCAGGTGTGAGGCGCGAGATCGGAGGCAACACACCGAAGGCATCGCATGTGAGCATGATGATGTTCTTGGGGTGGCCGCCAAGGGCCGTTTCAGAGGCGTTAGAGATATAGTTCAACGGGTAGGCGCAACGCATATTCGCGGTCAGGCTGTCGTCGTTGAAATCAAGCTCAAATGTCTCCGGGTCGTAGATCATGTTTTCGATGACCGTATGCGGCATGGAGCATGTGGCAAAGATTTCTGGCTCTGCTTTCGGGTCCAGACCGATTGTCTTGGCATAGCAGCCGTCTTCGAAGTTGAAGGTGCCGCGATCAGACCAACCATGCTCGTCGTCGCCAATCAAGATGCGCGATGGGTCCGCAGAAAGCGTCGTTTTGCCGGTGCCAGAGAGGCCAAAGAACACAGCCGTATCAACCGGGTTGCCCGGCGCGTGGTTGGCAGAGCAGTGCATCGGCATGATGCCCTTTTCCGGGAGCAGGTAGTTGAGCAGCGTGAAGACAGACTTTTTGTTTTCGCCAGCATATTCAGTACCGCCGATCAGGATCAGCTTCGCGTCGAAGTTCAGCGCAATGACTGTTTCAGAGCGGCAGCCGTGCTTGGCAGGGTCAGCCTTGAATGTAGGGCAGTTGATGATTGTGAAGTCGGGCACGAAGCTTTCGAGTTCGGAGGCTTCCGGACGGCGAAGCAGGTGACGAATGAACAGACCATGCCATGCCAGCTCGGTGATCATGCGCACGTCCAGACGGTGTGCAGGGTCCGCACCGCCGAAGAGATCCTGCACGTCATATGTGCGGCCCTTCATGTGCTCCAGCATGTCGGCGTAGAGCGCGTCGAACTTGTCCATATCCATCGGCGGGTTGTTTTCCCACCAGATCGTGTCTTTTACGGAAGGCGTGGCGACCACGAATTTGTCCTTTGGCGAACGACCTGTGTGCTTGCCGGTGGTGACCAAAAGTGCGCCGCCCTTGCCCGTGACGCCTTCGCCCGAGGCAACAGCAGCGTCCTGCAATTCAACCTCAGAGCGGTTGTAATACACATAACCCAGCCCTGTGATGCCCTGATCTTCTAGCTTCATCTTTGGGTTGACCGTTCCTTGGTCCATGGGTTCGCTCCTGAATTGGGGGCACATCGCGGCCCCGATAAGCATCCATAACACCATGGTTTTATGCGCTGAAACCCCAGATTGTCGCAGTTAGCGCAATCAAATCCATGTTAGCGCAAACATTAACTGAGCAGGATGAATACCTGATGTATTTTAGTCATTAGTTACGACTTATCGGCGCAAATAGGGCACGGCCAGGCTGCGAATCGCAGTTGAGGGTTGATTCGCTGCCTGAAATTGACGAAAACTTAGGAAAAAGTAGGCAAATAATAATTGCGCAGTAAGGGTAAACTCCCATGTCACGAATTGCATTGGTAGATGATGACAGGAATATCCTGACATCGGTCGCTATGACACTTGAGGCCGAAGGCTTTGAGGTCGAAACTTATAATGACGGACAAGCCGCGTTGGATGGCTTTAATAAACGCATGCCAGATATGGCCGTACTCGAGATCAAGATGCCCCGCATGGACGGCATGGATTTGTTGCAGCGTCTGCGTCTGAAGACGTCGATGCCGGTGATCTTTCTGACGTCCAAGGATGACGAGATTGATGAGGTTCTCGGGCTTCGGATGGGTGCGGACGATTATGTCAAAAAGCCATTCTCCCAACGGTTGCTTGTCGAGCGTATCCGCGCCTTGTTGCGCCGTCAGGATGCGCTCGCCGGTGAAACGATTGAAGAAACCGAAGAGACCAAAATCATGGTCCGCGGCGAATTGGTGATGGACCCGCTCCGTCATGCGGTGAAGTGGAAGGGCAACGATGTGTCGCTTACGGTCACCGAATTCCTGCTTTTGCAGGCGCTCGCACAGCGACCAGGTTTCGTAAAGTCCCGTGATCAATTGATGGACGTGGCTTACGATGATCAGGTCTATGTTGATGACCGCACGATCGACAGTCACATCAAGCGGTTGCGCAAGAAGATGCGGAACACTGATGATACGTTCTCGGCGATCGAGACTTTGTACGGTATTGGCTACCGCTACAACGAAGAATAAGCGATGACCGTGGCCCCCAAGATCGACATCCACAATTTGGAGTCCGTCAGGGCTGCGGCCAAAACACCTGATCTTGTTTTGGGCGATGACTGGGTCGCGCCCCAACCTATCGGCGAGGACGAGCTTGATCAAAAGCGGCGCCATCGGAGCCTTTTGGCGCTCCGGCGGTCGCCGATTGCGCGCAAACTCATCACATTTAACCTGATTGCGATGATGCTCCTGATTGCGGGAGTTTTGTTTATCAATTCGTCTCGCGATACACTCGCCTATCAACGTGCCGTCGGGCTTGTTGCCGAGGCCGAGCTGATTGCGGATGTTTTCGAAGGGCAACTTCCTGCGGCCGCGCCCATTAACCTTGCCAGCGGGGACGGGATTGATGTGCAGGCCGCACTCGACAACATCGACCTTAGTGGCGGAATTTTTGTCGGGATATTTGATGTTCAGGGCAACCTGATTGCGACGTCTAAAGCCTCGGGAGCCCCCGCCATTATTGACGGAATTCCAATCGATAACGGCGCGACCTTTTTTACCGATTTGCTCAATTCCGCGTGGACAGGCGTCGCGTCTCTATTTGGCACTGGTGCGGTGCCACCTGTGCAACCTTCGCTTGAAAGCGTGGAGGTCAGTGCGATCGTAGGCGTTGCGATTGCCGGCAGAACGAGTCTCAAGACCTTGAGTGATTTGGGCGATACCCGTTATGTGGTGGCTAGCCCTGTCATGCAAGGTGGCAAACCAATTGGTGTCGTGGCCGTGCAAGGTGCGGCAGGCGAACTCGACGGACTTTTGCGCCGCGAGCGCGAAAAGGTGCTCCGCCTCTTTCTGGTCTGGCTCGCGATCTCTGTGATGCTGAGCCTGATCCTTGCGTCCACGATTGCAAACCCTCTCGCAGATTTGGCGGCTGCCGCCGAAATCGGGCGCGACAAAACCGCGCGCAAAATGTCCCCGACACGCGTGCGCATTCCTGATCTTAGCGGTCGGCCTGATGAAATCGGCAGGCTCTCGGGCGCGTTGCGCGGCATGGTTGCAGCCCTTTATGAACGGATCGAAGGCAACGAACAATTCGCGGCCGACGTGGCCCATGAAATCAAGAACCCGCTTGCGTCCTTGCGGTCTGCGGTCGGCACATTGCGCGTGGCCAAACGTGACGATCAACGTGAGACATTGCTTGAGGTGATCGAGCATGATGTGCGGCGTCTTGACCGCTTGGTCAGCGATATCTCGAATGCATCCCGCCTTGACAGTGAACTGGTCAAGGAAGAGGAGGAATCCTTCGATCTTCTAAAAATGTTGTTTAATATCAATGATTTCTTGGGCAGAGAAGCCGAAGCAAAGGGGATCGACTATATTGCGGATCTGCCTGATCAGCCAATCTTTGTGCAGGGGCTTGAGGGCCGTTTAGCGCAAGTTTTTGTCAACCTGATCACCAATGCGATTTCGTTTTGTGAAGAAGGTGATGCCCTGCGCGTTTGGGCGCGCCGTCGCGAAAACCGCGTGCTTGTGGTGGTCGAAGGCACCGGACCCGGCATTCCAAACGAGGCGCTCACCAAAGTGTTCAAACGCTTTTATTCGCAACGGCCGGAGGGTCAGTTCGGGAATAACTCTGGCCTCGGGCTTGCGATTTCCAAGCAAATCGTCGAGGCGCATGGCGGCGTGATTTGGGCCGAGAATATTCGCCCAACCGAGGCGGATATGACCTCCGAGCCGCTTGGTGCCAGATTCGTCGTTGGTCTGCCAGTCTAACCGGTGCGCAGTCTCGCCGCTGACAAACCTGTTCATGCAACCTGCGTCGCAATCGACGGGAAGGCTGTCCTTATTCTTGGCAAAAGCGGAAGTGGTAAGTCGACGCTTGGGCTGGCGATTATGGCACTTGGCGGCGCTTTGGTCAGCGATGATCGTGTTCTGCTCGCCTCTGGTGCGGGGCTTGTCGCCGCGCCGCCACCTGCGATTGCGGGGCTTATCGAGGCGCGCGGTGTTGGGTTGCTTCACGCTGAACCGTGCGGCCCGACGCCCGTCGTGTTGGTTGTCGACCTCGACGAGATCGAGCATGATAGGCTGCCATACCGCCGCGACATTTCGATCCTTGGGCACGTTATCCCCTTGCAACATTATGTGCAGGGGATACATTTTGCGCCCGCGATTGTGCAATTTTTGCGCGGCGGACGGAGCCAATAATGTCGGATGATACCCACCCAAAGCACCTGCTCAATTCGGGCATTGTCCTCGTCACGGGGCCATCAGGGGCGGGTCGCTCCACTGCGATTAACGCCTTGGAAGACCTCGGCTATGAAGTCATCGATAATTTGCCACTGTCTCTCTTGCCACGACTTTTGGATGGGCCGCCACCAGGCCGGCCTCTCGCGTTGGGTCTTGACGTGCGCAACCGCGATTTTAGCGCCAATGCGCTAATCGCTGCGATTGACGGCATGGCGGGGCGGCAGGATGTCGAGACACAAGTCCTTTATCTGGATGCCGCCGAAGAAGAGCTCGTGCGCCGCTATTCCGAGACACGGCGCAGGCATCCGCTTGCGGATGGCGGGCCGCCTCTTTCAGGGATCGGGCGTGAACGGGATTTGCTGGTGCCGATCCGCGCCCGCGCTGATGTGCTGATCGATACCACGGGCATGTCGCCCCATGATCTGCGTGCCGAGGTCGAGCGTTGGTTCGCTCCGTCTGACGGACGATCACTGGGTGTCACGGTGCATTCGTTCTCATACAAGCGCGGATTGCCGCGCGGCCTTGATATTGTCATGGACTGCCGGTTTTTGCGCAATCCACATTGGGACGACAAGTTGCGCGACCTCGATGGCCGCGATGTGGCGGTCGCAGACTATGTCATGGCTGACCCGCGTTTTGCCCCGTTCTTTACCAAGATCAAGGAATTAGCGGATCTTTTGCTTCCGGCGCATAAAGAAGAGGGTAAGTCGCATCTGTCAATCGGGTTCGGGTGCACTGGCGGGCGACACCGCTCTGTCACAGTTGCCGAAAGACTGGCACAAGCCCTTGCAGATGATGGTTGGCAGGTGTCTAAACGGCATCGGGAAATGGAACGTCACGATGCTCATGCATCGCGTAATCAAGGGTAACACAGTTGATCGGAATTGTGATCGTCGCACATGGAGGCTTGGCTGGTGAGTACTTGTCAGCGGTTGAACATGTTGTTGGGCCTCAGGCGAGCATGGTCAGCATTGCGATTGGCCCTGACGATGACCGCGCCGTCAAGCAAGACGAGATTTGCGATGCGGCAGACCTCGTCGACACGGGGCACGGTGTCGTGATTGTGACCGACATGTTTGGCGGCTCACCGTCCAACCTCTCGCTGCGCGCCTGTAGCCCTCAAAATCGGCGTATCCTTTATGGTGCGAATCTGCCGATGCTCATAAAACTCGCGAAATCTCGTCACATGACCGTTCCTGCGGCTGTTGATGCCGCGCTGGATGCTGCGCATAAATACATCAATAGCCATTCTGTGGGACAACCCTGACCATGTCGACACGCCGCTTGAAAATCGAAAATATCAAGGGATTGCACGCGCGAGCCTCTGCCAAACTGGCGGCCCTTGTCGAAGAATTTGACGCGACGGCGATGGTCGCCAAGGACGGCATGGATGCAAACGGCGACAGCATCATGGGGCTTTTAATGTTGGCAGCCTCTATCGGAACGTTTATTAACGTTACGACGAGCGGGCCGCAAGCCGATGAATTAGCAGATGCCATTGAAGCGCTAGTCGCCGACAAATTCGGCGAGGGGGGTTAAGTACATCTTGTAATGAGGGACATATTCGTTTGACCGACACGACCCGACCTACTGAAACCAAGCCGACAGATGAAGCGCCGCGCGTCTATGATCGCCGCGCTCTTACCTATTCCAACACCTTTGACAGCGCGATCAAGCGCAACATCATCCGCACTGTCGAGCTTTTCACCGGCAGGATCACCATTGCCCGCCTCGTGCGCCGCTTTGAAAAGCAAGGCACGGTGAAGGGGCAAGCGTTTTGGCGGACCACTTTGGATGTAATGGGAATCGACCTTTTAACCCCTGCCGAGCAGCTTGCTCATATCCCGAAAACCGGCCCCGTGATCTTTATCGCTAACCACCCGCACGGGCTGGTGGACGGTATGATCCTTGCCGATTTGATCGGGCGGGTGCGCGACGACTATCGGATCCTGACCCGTTCTCTCTTAACGGGGATCGACGAAGACGCGGCCAGCTATATGATCCCTGTCCCTTTCCCACACGAGCCCGACGCACAGAAAAAGATGGTCGCCATGCGCAAGGCTGCGATGGATCATCTCAAATCTGGCGGGCTGGTCGCCCTGTTTCCGTCGGGCGTCGTGGCCAGTTCCGACACGATGTTCGGCCCTGCGATCGAGCGTGAATGGAACGTCTTTACCGCGAAAATGATCCGCACGTCTGGTGCCACAGTCGTGCCGTGCTTCTTTCCGGGGTCGAACTCGCGCTGGTATCAAATTGCGAACCGGATTTCCGCGACATTGCGTCAGGGGCTTTTGCTCCACGAGATTGTGCATGCGTTGAACAAACCGCAAGAACCAGTTGTTGGCGCCCCGATTGCACAGGCTGACGTGGAGGCCCGCGCAGGCGATCAGCGCGCCTTTATGGCGCGGCTGCGCGCGCATACGCTTGGGCTCGGTCAGTAATTAGCGGGTCGGAACGGGCACTTCCCCACGGTAGTCATAGAACCCGCGCTGGGTTTTGCGGCCCAACCAGCCAGCCTCAACGTATTTCGTCAACAGCGGGCAGGGGCGGTATTTCGTGTCTGCCAAACCGTCATGCAGCACGTTCATAATCGCAAGGCAGGTGTCCAATCCGATGAAATCCGCAAGCTCCAACGGACCCATCGGGTGGTTGGCACCCAGTTTCAGGGATGTGTCAATCGACTGCACAGACCCCACGCCCTCATAAAGCGTATAGATCGCCTCGTTGATCATGGGCATCAGGATACGGTTTACGATGAACGCGGGGAAATCTTCTGATGCGGTCGAGGTTTTGCCAAGTCTGGCGACAACATCCTGACAGGTCTTGAAGGTCGGCTCGTCCGTCGCGATCCCGCGGATCAATTCGACCAACTGCATAATCGGTACAGGATTCATAAAGTGGAACCCCATAAACCGCTCGGGCCTGTCGGTGCGCGACGCAAGGCGTGTAATCGAGATCGACGACGTGTTTGAGGTCAGGATTGTATCGGGCTTCAAATGCGGAACAAGATCCTCGAAGATCGCCTGTTTGATCGTCTCGCGTTCTGTTGCGGCTTCGATGATCAGGTCAGTCTGGCCAAGGTCGGTAAGGGTTTGGGTCGTGCCGATACGTGCCATCGCCTCGGCCTTTGCCGCAGCCTCGATCAGCCCCTTTGACACCTGTCGTTCAAGATTGCGATCAATCAGCGCAACCGCAGCCGCAAGGGCGTCCGCGCTAATGTCGGTCATCAGAACCTCATAGCCAGCGAGCGCAAAAACATGCGCAATGCCGTTGCCCATTTGGCCTGCGCCAACAATGCCTACACGATCAACTGCCATAACGGTCCTCTCAATGGTTTACCGCACCTTATGCGGCAACTGTGGGCGCGAGCAAGGCATTGCGGTCGTTAAAACTATCTGCAATTTTTGCCATTAGCGAATTTGAAATGCATTTCAGCGAATCTGTATCCAGTAACGAGAGTTGGTGGAAACAATGAAACATGAAATTATCGAAGGTGCCGGTCTTACCTACGCACCTTGCCGCTATGGGATGTCGCGTATCCTGTTTCGCGGTCCAAAGCGGCGGTTAGATTCGCCCTATGTTGCGTTTGTTGGTGGAACCGAGACATTTGGCAAATACATCGACCGTCCTTTTCCGGCCATCATCGAAAAAGAGATCAAGCGAACCTGTGTAAATTTCGGCACCGTGAACGGTGGGGTGGATGCATTTGTGAATGACCCGACGATCATGGCGGCGTGCCATGACGCGGAACTAACAGTTGTGCAAATCATGGGCGCAAATTTTCTATCTAATCGGTTCTATTCTGTGCACCCCCGTCGCAACGACCGTTTCTTGCGGGCATCGACGGTTCTTCAGGCGATTTATAGCGACGTTGATTTCGCGGATTTCACTTTTACGCGGCACATGCTCGGCGAGCTTCTCAATCTCTCCGCTGATCGTTTCGATATTGTCGTCTCTGAGTTGCGTGAGGCTTGGGTGGCGCGCATGCGCAATATGCTTGGGCAAATCGGACCAAGGGCCATTCTGATGTGGTTTTCTAAAAACGACCTCACTGACGACCATTGGAACACGGGCACACATCCGCTCCGCGCCGATCCGCTCTTTATCAGCAGGGCGATGATTGATCAGCTCCGTCCGCTGGTTCTTGATGTTGTGGAGGTAAAGCCATCTGCGGTCGCACTCCAGCAGGGCTCGAAGGGCATGTATTTTCCGCGATGCAGGCCAGTCATATCCTCTTGCCGACCCTCAGGGGGCATCTGTATCAAAAAAGCCCGCGCCGAAATCACGGCGCGGGCCAAATATCGAACCGTCGTCAGGTTTACAGTTTGCCTGTCAACTCTGGCACAGCATCAAAGAGATCGGCGACCAAGCCAAAGTCAGCGACTTGGAAGATCGGTGCTTCTTCATCTTTGTTGATCGCGACGATGATCTTGGAGTCTTTCATACCAGCAAGGTGTTGAATGGCGCCCGAGATGCCGACAGCGACATAAAGATCAGGCGCAACCACCTTACCTGTCTGGCCAACCTGCCAATCGTTTGGTGCATAGCCGGAATCGACCGCAGCACGAGACGCGCCAACAGCCGCGCCGAGCTTGTCGGCCAGACCTTCGATCAGTTTGAAATCGTCTTCGGAGCCAACGCCCCGACCGCCAGACACAACGATCCCTGCCGAGGTCAACTCTGGGCGATCGGATGACGCAACCTTGTCAGCGAGCCATTCGGACAGGTCTGTCGCCGCCGCCGCAGAGGACTTTTCGACAGCCGCAGACCCACCGGCAGGCGCCGCATCAAAGCCTGCGGTCCGGACCGTCATGACCTTTTTCGCATCTGTCGACTTCACCGTCTGGATCGCATTGCCCGCATAGATCGGACGCTCGAATGTGTCGGCATCAACAATCGCAGTCACCTCGGAGATAACCATGACGTCGAGCAATGCCGCAACGCGCGGCATGATGTTCTTTGCATCCGACGTGCCCGGTGCCACGATGTGGCTATAGTCGCCCGCCATGCCCGCAATCAACGCGGCAATCGGTTCGGCCATCGCGTGGCAGAACCCGTGATCGTCCGCAAAGATCACTTTGGTCACGCCTGTCAATGTCGCCGCCTCGGCAGCAGCAGCGTCACCGCCTTTGCCCGCAACAAGAACATGCACATCGCCCAGCGCGGCAACTGCGGTCAGCGTCTTTGCGACGGCATCCGTAGAGAGCGCGCCATTGGAGACGTCCGCTAAGAGAAGAACAGCCATTATACAGCCCCCACTTCTTTGAGTTTTTCGATCAGCTCATCGACAGATTTGACGATGATCCCTGCTTTGCGTGTCGATGGCTCGACCGTGCTGACAATTGTCAGGCGCGGTGTGACATCAACGCCGTAATCGGCAGGCGTTTTTTCATCCAACGGCTTTTTCTTGGCCTTCATGATGTTTGGCAGCGACGCATAGCGAGGCTCGTTCAAACGCAGGTCAACGGTGACGATTGTTGGCATTTTGACCTTGATGGTCTGCAGGCCACCGTCAACTTCGCGGGTGACTGTTGCGTGATCGCCGTCCACGTCCAGCTCGGATGCGAATGTCGCTTGCGACCAACCGAGCAGAGCAGACAGCATCTGACCTGTTGCGTTCATGTCGTTATCAATCGCCTGCTTGCCTGCAAGAACCAAACCAGGAGCCTCTTCTTTCACGATTGCCGCAAGGATTTTGGCTACGGCCAAAGGCTCGGTATCGGTGTGCACGTCGTCTGTTGCAACCACAAGGATCGCGCGATCCGCGCCCATCGCAAGCGCGGTGCGCAGCGTTTCTTGGTTCTGTTTTACACCAATGGAGACCGCAATGACCTCTTCAACCTTACCAGTTTCGCGCAGGCGGATCGCCTCTTCGACGGCAATTTCGTCAAATGGGTTCATCGACATTTTTACGTTTGCAAGATCAACACCGCTCCCGTCCGCTTTCACACGAACTTTCACGTTATAGTCGATCACGCGTTTGACGGGTACGAGGACCTTCATCGCGGTTTTCTCCTGTTAGATTCTTCTAATCATTTCACTCTGGCGATTTGTTGCATGTGGCGGCGAGGGAAAACAGTGTAAAATCGACGCGGTAAGGCTCAGGGACGCCACGTTTTGAAAACGAGAGCGCAAACATTGATCTTGGCGGACTGTGCCAATCGGGTAATATGGCGCAAACGGAGGGATAATGGGTCAGATTTGTCAAAGCTTCGGGATGCTGCTTAAGCAAGACCCGCAAGGGTGCCGTCGCAATGCGGATGGCAACAATTCGACTGAATATTGTTCCTTAAACTATATCGACGGCGCGTTCATATTGCCCGATTTAACCACCCTTGTGATGCAGCAGATCGGCATCCGCGCCTTGGGCATTGGCGGACCTAACCCCAAAAGGAAATTTCAATGTTCGGCGGTTTGAAGATCAGCACCCCTGTTGTTATTCAAAAACCCAAACGTCACTTTCTCGGCCATGATCGGATGATGTCATTTGAGGATATTCCGACCATTCCTGATCAGTGGGCCGCGTTTAATGCCGCAGGCCACCTGATCGGAAATGCTATAGGGAAGGGCGCATACGGTATTGTTCACAGTTATACCGATGACAATACATGGCGCTATGCCTGTGCCTATGAGGTGAGCAAATTCGGTGCAATTCCAGACGGCTACGCCCATATTGCGACGCCTTCGGGCAATTATGCCGTGTTCAAATCATCCGAACAGGCAGGCCAGATCGGTGAGGTCATCTCGGCGGTCACGGACTGGGTCGAGACCTCTGATTACCAGTCCGCCGACGGCCCGATGCTGGAGGTTTACGGCCCGTCCTATGTGCCCGAAACAGGCGAGGGCGGCTTCGAGATTTGGATCCTTGTAAAGCCCGCCGACTAGCCGTTTACCGCTTTTCAGCGGTTCGCGCCCGGAACCCAGAGCACGTCGTTTTTGCCGTTGTCGTTGGCGATGCGCGATGCTTGGAAGAACCAATCTGACAGGCGATTGAGGTATTTCACCGCCGCAGGGTTTACCGTTTCCGCGCTGGCCAATTCCACCGACAACCGCTCTGCGCGGCGCGATACTGTGCGGCACAGGTGCAGGTGCGCTGCCAAGGCTGATCCGCCCGGTAGGATAAAGCTGCGCAGGGGTTCGACCTCTTTGGTCATCGCGTCGATTTGCGTTTCAAGGCGGCTGACCTGCGCGTCGGTCATGCGCAGCGGAGGATGGTCCGCATCGGCATCTTTTGCCATATCGGGGCGGCAGAGGTCCGCGCCAAGATCAAACAGGTCGTTCTGGATCATAGCCAATTGCGCGTCCAATTCGCCAACGGCATAGAGGCGGGCCATGCCAACCGTCGCATTTGTCTCGTCAACTGTGCCGTAACTTTGCACGCGGAGCGCATTTTTTGTCACCCGAGAGCCGTCGCCCAAGGCGGTCTCGCCTGCATCGCCAGTTTTTGTGTAAATCTTGTTGAGAACGACCATGATTTTGGCTCCTTTTTAACTGCGCAAATAGACGTAGAGCAAAATGAGCGCGATAGCCACGGCCTGCGCCCCAATCCGCCAGCGCATGATTTTGTTTGCGTGTTTCTTGTTGAACTCGCCGCCTTTGCCAAACGTGCCAATGCCGAACATCAAGATGCCCAGCACAATGAAAACGGCGAGGGCGACAAGCAGGAAGAGCGGGTCAGATGCCATGGTGAGTGTCCTTTTTCGTGGTCAGCCAGATGTAGCAGCAAGCGCACAAAAAGAAAGGGTCACGCCCGTCTAATCACTGCGTCAAGTCCGCGCGTCGATAGGATGCGCCGCAGAAATCCCATGAGATACGTCGGTTTCGTGACGTAATAACGGGGCTTGGGATGTTTTGCAGTTGCCGCGTGGATCAGCTTGTTGGTCACGGCTGCTGCGGGCAATTCAAAGGTGTCAGGTCCGCTATCGGTGTAGAGCCGGCCCTTGAGCGCGGCATATTGAGCCGCCCGCGCAGAGTTTTCCCAGTCAATCCAGTGCTCGAAATGCGGGATCGCGTTTTTGCGGATGTCTGATGTTATCGGGCCCGGTTCAATCAGGATCACCTTGATCGGCGTGTCTGCCATCTCGATCCGCAGCACATCGGTCAGGCCTTCTAGTGCGAATTTGGTCGCAACATAAGCCCCGCGCCATTTCATGGCCACAAGCCCCAGAACGGATGAGCAGTTGATGATCCGTCCATGCCCCTGAGCGCGCATCACTGGAATGACGCGGTTTGTCAGTTCATGATATCCAAAGACATTCGTTTCGAAAATGGCGCGCAATGCATCGCGGGGCAAATCCTCGACGGCGGCAGGGCAGGCGAAAGCGCCATTGTTATAAAGCACATCGAGCGTCCCGTCGGTCGCGGCCAAAACCTCGGCCAATCCGCTCTGGATCGTCTCGGAGTTCGCGTAGTCGATCAGCGGGCTGCCAAAGCCTTCCGCGGTCAGGCGGTCGCAATCGTTCTGGCTGCGGCAGCTTGCGAATACGCGCCAGCCGAGTGCACGAAAGCCGTGGGCCGCATCGTATCCGATCCCGGACGAGCAGCCGGTGATGAGTATGGTTTTTTGTGTCATGGCCGCCTATCTGACGCCGCAACACCGCGCTTGCAAGGCTTAGATTGCGCTCAGCAAGCGTGACGACATCCAGCCGATCTGGCCCGTTTCAATAACCCGAATCCGCGACCAACCGTCGCCTGTCACTTCAAGCACTTCTGCCTGCGCGCCACGGGTCAGTTTATCCAAAACGCCATAGTTTGTGCCTGGCCCCATGCGCATGTTCACGCGATTACCTGAGACGACGCGCAAATCTAACGGAGTTTCTGCAATGACGGGCGCTTCAGCTGGCTCCTCAAGCGAGGCTTCAACGATGACGGCTTCCGCGACGGGGATTTCAATTGTCGCCGCCCGCGAAACCTTTGGCGCATTAAACGGCACAACGACGGGCGCGTCTTTGACCGCAGCCAGTTCGGTGATTTCGCGTTGCTCTGGCTGGAACTCTGCGCCACCTGAAAGTTCGTAAAAGCCGAAGCCCAGAATCAAAAAAGTCCCGATAATGAATTTGTTCATGGCAGCAGACCCCCCTAGGGTCGAATCGTAAAAAAGTAATCGTTACATTCCCATTATAGACCAAATCGGGCGTGGACCTGAGGGAAAAACTTAATAGCGTTCCCCCTTAAGGACTCTTTACGCGTCACTGCGGCGGGGATACACCCGTCCACATGAGCGAAGAAACGATAGATTCAGGCAATCCACCTTTGGAAACCACAGAGCCGCTACGCCGCGCAATCGGCGAGCGCTACCTGACCTATGCGCTCTCGACAATTATGCATCGTGCCTTGCCAGATGCGCGTGACGGGTTGAAGCCGGTTCACCGCCGCATCCTGTATGCGATGCGTGAGTTGAAACTGTCCTCCACGGGCGGCTTCCGGAAATCGGCCAAGATTTCGGGCGACGTGATGGGGAACTATCACCCCCACGGCGACGCCGCGATTTATGACGCAATGGCCCGTTTGGCCCAAGATTTTAACGTCCGCTATCCACTGGTTCACGGCCAAGGGAACTTTGGTAACATCGACGGTGATAACCCTGCGGCCTCGCGTTACACCGAGGCGCGTATGACGGCTGCCGCCGAGGCCCTGATGGAAGGGCTGACCGAAAATGCGGTCGATTACCGTCCGAACTACGATGGCACGCTTGAAGAGCCTGTCGTGTTCCCCGCGTCGTTTCCGAACCTCTTGGCCAATGGATCGACGGGGATTGCCGTCGGCATGGCCACGAATATCCCGCCCCATAACCTGCACGAATTGATTGACGCCTGTTTGCATCTGATCAAGGCCCCTGATGCGCGCGACGAGACCTTGCTTGGCTATATCCCTGGCCCTGATTTTCCGACGGGTGGCGTGATCGTCGAGCCCAAGGAAAATATCGCCGAAGCCTACCGGACAGGGCGCGGCGCGTTCCGTTTGCGTGCCAAGTGGGAGGTCGAGGACCTGGGCCGTGGTCAGTGGCAGGTGGTTGTCACCGAGATTCCGTATCAGGTGCAGAAATCCAAGCTGATCGAGAAATTGGCCGAAGTGATCCAGCTTAAGAAAGTGCCGTTACTGGCCGATGTGCGCGACGAATCTGCCGAAGACATCCGCATGATTTTAGAGCCGCGCTCCAAAACAGTTGACCCCGAAATGATGATGGGGATGCTGTTTCGGAACTCCGATCTTGAAATCCGCTTTAGCCTTAACATGAACGTGTTGATCGACGGTTTGACGCCGAAGGTTTGCTCGCTCAAAGAGGTGCTGCGCGCCTTCTTGGATCACCGTCGCGATGTGCTGATCCGCCGTTCGCAGCATCGCATGGAAAAAATCGATCACCGCTTGGAGGTTCTCGAAGGCTTTATTATCGCTTTCCTGAACCTTGACCGCGTGATTGATATTATCCGCTATGATGACGCGCCGAAACAGGCCCTGATGGTCGAGGATTGGGGCGTTGATCATCCGCGTGCGATGACCGAGGCCGCGTACCGCTCGCCGATCGTTGCGGGCGCCGATCCCGAGATTTCGCTGACCGAGGTGCAGGCCGAGGCGATTTTGAACATGCGTCTGCGCTCTTTGCGCCGCTTGGAAGAGATCGAGTTGGTCAAGGAGCGCGATGCATTGATGCTGGAACGTGCCGAGCTTGAGGATCTGCTTGATAGCGGCGATTTGCAGTGGTCGAAAATTGCCGAACAACTGCGCGAAACCCGTAAGCAGTTTGGCCGCGATAGCGTGGGTGGAGCGCGGCGCACGCAATTTGCCGAGGCTGCCGAAGTTGTCGAAGTGCCGCTCGAAGCGATGATCGAGAAGCTGCCGGTCACGGTCGTCTGTTCCAAAATGGGTTGGATTCGTGCGATGACAGGTCATCTTGATCTGACCCGCGAGATGAAATTCAAAGACGGCGATGGCCCCCGCTTTATTTTCCACGCGGAAACCACGGACCGTTTGCTTGTTTTCGGCACAAACGGGCGTTTCTACACCCTCGCGGCTGCGAATTTGCCAGGTGGGCGCAGCATGGGCGAGCCGCTGCGGTTGATGGTCGATTTGCCCAATGAGGCCGATATCGTCGATATTCTCGTGCACCAGCCGGGGATGCGGTTGATCGTGGCGTCCGAAGAGGGCAACGGATTTATTGTGCCTGAAAATGACGTGATCGCGCAAACCCGCACTGGCCGTCAGGTTTTGAATGTTGGCGACAGCGTGGCCAAGACGTGTATCCGCATGAACGGTGATCATGTGGCTGTTGTGTCAGAGAATTCTAAACTGTTGGTATTTGCCACCGATGAATTGCCCGAGATGGGCCGTGGCAAAGGCGTGCGCCTTCAGAAATATAAGAAGGCTGCCGGCCGTCAGGGGACATTGGAAATCGACGGCGGTTTGGCCGATCTGACAACGTTCCAGTGGGCGGATGGCCTGTCGTGGCAAATGGGCGGCGGCAAGACCCGCACCGAGGCCGACATGTCCGAATGGAAAGGCGCGCGCGGCGGCGTTGGAAAACGGCCTCCGCACGGCTTCCCGAAGAACAACAAGTTCTCTTAACCCATTCCTCTTGCTTTCTGCCCCAATCCAGACTACATCGCCCGCGATGTTGAAACGGGCCATCTTGGCCCCCGCAAAATTAAGGGCGCTAGCAAATGGCTAAGTCAAAGTTTGAACGCACGAAACCCCACGTTAACATCGGCACAATCGGCCACGTTGACCACGGTAAGACGACACTGACAGCAGCGATCACCAAGTATTTTGGTGACTTCAA
>JAQXBV010000056.1 GCA_029252195.1 Yoonia sp. | reverse complement strand
AAATGCCGCCTTCAGGCGAAGGCGGCATCCATCAAAGTCTATTGGTTGAATTTAGACGACTGCGGAAACGATTTCGACGCCGTCTGCATAAAGGATGTGCTCGCGATCAAAGATCAGGTCGTAAACTTTCAAGTCGCGTGCAGGAAGCTCGGCCAGAAACTCGCCGTCGATCAGACGGGTGGCCTCGACAGTGGCTGCAGCGGCGCCGAACAGGGCCTCGGCGCGCCAGTCGCGAATGTGAATGCGGGTGCCTGGTGAAACGATCATGTCGCGGTCAGGGCGTGTATGGCCCAATGAGCCAGCCTTGATGCGCACAGGCTGCACTTTGACGTCGCGTGACACGATCGCCTTGATGATGGACATGCCGCTGTCGCGGGTGATGATCCGGTTGCCAACAGACAAATGCTCAACTGGAATTTCGCCGTCCAGAGTCATGATGGTTGTTCCGGCGCAAATGCCAGATTCGAGAGTGTTGATTGCGGCAGCCTTGGCTGTGCGTGTGATCGTTCCCATGTGCATGGCGTGTTTCCCGCTCTTGCTGATTTCTGCCTCAAGTAGTGTCCCCTGAATAAGGCAACAAAGTGTTATCGTCCCGCCATTTTTGGGGTCTTTTTGATCGTCTTGCCCAAGTGTTGCCATTGTTCGACAACACAAACAGGCATCAGTTTCCCGAGTTTTCCCAATAAAATAGGGGGAAACGACAAGTTCTATCCCAATGCGACGCAACGGTAATCGTCTAAAATGCGACATAGTTTGGCGCACTGCATAAAAGGCGCCAAAAAGAATGTTCTGTGACGGGCAAGATGCGACGGCGTGAAACAGCCGCTGAGAGGATGATGATTTGGACAGGCTCGGCGCGTCATTTTCCTCTCGCATCTTAGTTGCGGCTTTGTTAGACAGCGCCCAACGTTGGGGCAGGATTTTCCTGCCCTTATGAGTGCGCGGGTGTGGCGGAATTGGTAGACGCACCAGATTTAGGTTCTGGCGCCGCAAGGCGTGGGGGTTCGAGTCCCTTCACCCGCACCATATTATGAGAAGAAAAAAGGAAGACCCATGCAGGTTAAAGAGACCCTGAACGAAGGCCTCAAGCGCGGTTACGCGATCACGGTCACTGCGGCCGAACTGGACGCGAAAGTTATCGAAAAGCTGAAAGAAGCCCAGCCAGACGTTGAAATGAAGGGCTTTCGCAAGGGCAAAGTCCCGATGGCGATGATGCGCAAGCAGTTTGGCCCACGCGTTTTGGGCGAAGCGATGCAGGAATCGATCGACAGCGCGATGCAAGAACACATGGAGAAATCCGGTGACCGTCCTGCGATGCAGCCTGAAATGAAAATGGATGACGCAGACTGGAAAGAGGGTAACGACGTTGTCGTGAATGTCTCTTACGAATGCCTTCCTAACGTCCCTGCGGTCGACTTCAAAGCGATCACGCTGGACCGTATGAAGGTCGCTGCTGACGAAGAATCAGTCAAAGAAGCGCTCGACAACCTCGCAGCATCGCCTCAGGCCGTGTCTTTTGAAGAGAAAAAGGGCGCAGCGAAAGACGGCGACCAAGTTGTCATCGATTTCGTTGGTAAAGTCGACGGTGAAGCTTTTGAAGGCGGCACTGCTGAAGATTACCCACTGGTCCTCGGCTCCAACTCATTCATCCCCGGTTTCGAAGAAGGTCTTTTGAAGGTCAAAGCCGGCGACGAAAAAGACGTCACAGTGACGTTCCCTGCTGAATACCAAGCCGCTCACCTTGCTGGCAAAGAAGCGGTCTTCACTTGCAAAGTGAAGGAAGTTCGCGGCGCAAAAACACCTGCGATGGACGACGAGCTGGCCAAGAAATTTGGCGCCGAAGACCTTGAGGCGCTCAAAGCGCAGATCACCGAACGTTTGGAAGCCGAATATAACGGCGCGTCCCGCGCTGTGACAAAGCGTGCTTTGCTTGACGCTTTGGACAAGGCTGTGTCTTTTGATCTGCCAACGTCGTTGGTTGAAGCAGAGGCCAACCAGATTGCCCACCAGTTGTGGCATGAAGAGAACCCAGATGTTCACGGCCATGATCACCCAGAGATCACCCCAACAGACGAGCACAACACATTAGCAGAGCGCCGCGTGAAATTGGGCCTGTTGTTGGCTGATATTGGTCAGAAGGCAGAGGTCAAAGTGACCGATTCCGAAATGACCCAAGCGATCATGAACCAAGCGCGTCAGTATCCGGGTCAAGAACGTCAATTCTTTGAATTCGTTCAGCAAAACGCACAGTTCCGCCAGCAGCTTCAGGCGCCAATGTTCGAAGATAAGGTCGTTGACCACATCCTCGAAAATGCATCCGTGACAGAAAAGTCCGTGAGCAAGGACGACCTGCAAAAGGCAGTTGAGAAGCTCGAAGAAGAGTAAGTCTCAAAACGATTGTACGAAAAAGGGTGCCCCAAGTGGGCGCCCTTTTTTTATTACGCGCTATTTTGAAGGTCAGATCCGCAGGCAAAAGTGAGCCTTCGCCGCATCTGCGCCAATGTCTGCTTCGGTGAAAGCCGTTCAACAAACGGTGGTTTTTGGAAGGCTGCATACACGGCACTGAATGACCGATTTGAACCCCCTTTCCTTTAATTCTCAAGTCGCAGCGAGAATCTTGGAGGATGGCCGTCCCGACGCATAAATTCCAAGGCTTCATAGAATGCTTGAGCTTTGTGATTGTCGGGATGCGTTCCTACCATTAGGTAGTGACAAGATAACGCTTTCGCCTTGGTTTTGCAGGCATCAACGAGGGTGGTTCCGATGCCGCGTCCGCGAATCTTTTCCTCGGTGAACAGGTGGTGCATATCTAAACCACGCACCCCGAATTGAAGCTGGATCAGACCGCATAGGGCGGCATAGCCGATCAATTCCCCATCCGTTTCAGCAACAAGGACATGAATCCATGGCTTTTCCCCAAAGGCATCTCGCACAAGGTCTTCTGGTGTTAGCGTAACAGCATCTCCGTGATGTGCTGCAAGTTTGCCCACCATCTGCACAATACTGTCCGTATCTGATGGGCGCGCGTCCCTAAC
>JAQXBV010000055.1 GCA_029252195.1 Yoonia sp. | reverse complement strand
CAACTTCACGCGGCTTGTGCGCTTCAGGCGCATCAGGTCGATGTGTGTTGGCAGGTCTTTCACAACGTGACGCTCAACTTTACGGCAGATAACGCGAACGTCGTCGTGGCCTTCAATCTTGAGGTTCTGCAGTGTGGACATAAAGCCACCCTTGCGCAGACGTGTCAGAAGGTAGTTGAACGGAATGTTGATCGCGATAGGGTCTTCACCACCACCATAAACCACACCCGGTACAAGTCCATCACGGCGAGCTTGGCGGGCGGCCCCCTTGCCTGTCCCCGCGCGTACCGTGGCTTCTAGATCTGGAATCTTACCAGCCATTTGTATTCTCCAATAAATAAGGGGCCGTCCTCCAAGGGTGAGCGGCCCGGTTAGTAAGCGGTGCTATATGGGGGAATCGGTAGTTTGGAAAGGGCTTAAAATACCATTTTTGCCTTGTTTTACGGCTTTCATTGCTGGTGAAGCGATAACCTTGACCTAAATCTTACGCATTTGAAATGCGGTGGTTCATGGTCCGGTAAGAAGCGGGGGCAAATATCTGGCCGAAAGGAGCGAGGTATGCCCATCATTTTCACTGCGGAAGATAACGAATTTGCGGCCGCATCAGGCAGCAACGTGAATTACACTGAAAGTTACAGCTATTTCGATCACCCGCCAAATTCGACAACCGACCTGACAATTACCGCCAACGAGGGGGACCGACCCCTTATGTTTTTTCTGTTGGAGACACCTACGATCTGAGTTGGGACGGGAACGGTGGTGGTGGTTTCATGGAAGATGCTACGATTATCCGGAGTGATTATGTCGGGCCGGGGCAAGGGGCCGTCTAGTCCGAACGGGTTTTACACCAGCGACCAGAACGAAGCACAAACCTATCAGGCAGTGTGTTTTGCGGCGGGTACAATGATCGCAACGCCAGACGGTCCGCGCTGCGTAGAGACTTTACATGCAGGATATCTGGTTTCGACTCTCGATCACGGTGATGTACCGATCCGATGGGTGCGGCACGATTGCCAACCCTTGGAAAATGCAAAAGACGACGCCAGGCCAGTCTTGATTTCGGCAGGTGCGTTGGGGGCAGGCAAGCCTGCAAAAGACTTGATTGTATCACCACAACACCGTGTGCTTGTCGGCGGGCAGGGGCAACTCGAGGCATTTTCGAGACAGAGATCTTGGTCGCGGCAAAATCGCTGACCATGATCCAAGGGGTAAGGCACATGCGAGGCAAGCGGCAAATTACATGGGTGCATTTCGCTTGTGATCGCCACGAAGTTGTGGTGGCGAATGATGCTGCCGCGGAATCGCTTCTGCTTGGCTCGGTTGTTTGCGACTTGCTGACAGCCGCTGAACGCAGCCTAGTCTACAAGATATTTGGCCAGGATGCCCAAGACGACGGCGCGTTGAAGGGGCCAAAGGCGCGCCCTTGCCCTACCGTTGGTATGGTGCGGCGGCGATTAAATGCGGTGAAAGATGTCTTGGGATGGTTGAGTGCCGCTTGCATGGATCAGCGCGAGGTACAACTTGCGTTGGAAGGGAAGGATGACCTGACGATATGTTGCGGGGACAAATTGGCGCCGCGCCGGTCACGTCCCAAATCCGAGCAGCCCAAAGCCCTCATGCCCGATTTGTGCCTTTATTGATCGTTTGAGACTTGCTCGAAATGACGCCGCAATGCTGTGAGTTCAAAATGTCGCCCGACGTCATCTACGCGGTGTAAAATCTGCTTTCGAGGCGGCGCCTTTGTCAGTCGCAATCGCACCAAGAGAAAATCCTAGCACACGAACATAACAATTTGGTGCACGAGTGGTTTCAATAACACATTGTGTCAGCACCGCCGCCGCCATCGGCACGGAAAAGAAACGCCTTGGAGGACCAGAAAGCTGATTTCCGGTGGCCCACTTGGCACCTACAACGACATTCAATTAGCCAAGAACAGTTGCCCTATCGCGTGTTTGAGAAAACGCAGCGTGCCTTCGATTGCGACGAACCGGTTACATTGAAACTTGCTTTGGAAATTATTTTCGGCCAGCACTCTGAAATGTCTATTATTAATGCACTCAAAATCTCTCGCCGCCCCGCCGCAGCCTTTGTGGTCGTTGGCCTGTTCTGGGGCTGCTTTGCCGCATTTGTGCCGGTGATCAAGGCACAGCTTGGGGCCAATGACGCGCTCTTTGGACTGCTTTTGTTGGGCTCGGCCACTGGATTGGTCTCGTCGATGTGGCTCGCGCCCAAGGCAGATAAAGTATTCGGCGCACATGCGATGCAATTTGCCATCGGCTTTCTGGCGCTGGCGTGGCTTGTGCCGCCGACGATGACGGTCCCGCTTGTTTTCGCGGCCACGATGGCGCTTGTCGGCATGGCCTCGGGGCTGCTGGACGTTGTGATGAACGCGCGGGTGTCGGAGTTGGAAGCGACCCACAACCGCCCGTTAATGAACGCAAACCATGCCATGTTTTCAGTAGCTTATGCCACATCTGCCACGATCACAGGTCTCGCCCGCGAGGTCCATATCCCCGCGCTCTATGTCTTTGCTGGGTTCACTGTCGTCTCGCTGTTGCTCATTCCCTTCATGCGGATGGAGGTGGCTCAAATTGATCCTGACGCCGATACAACGGGGCGTTACCCACTGTGGCCGATCCTGCTTGCGGGCGGTATTGTTTTGGTCGCCTTCATGTCCGAGGCAACAGTTGAGGCATGGTCCGCGCTGCATATCGAGCGCACGCTTGGGGGCGGTGCGGCCGAAGGTGCGCTTGGACCCGCGATGCTAGGCTTTACGATGGCGTTCGGTCGGTTCTCGGGGCAGGCGGTCTCGGAGCGGATGCGTGACCTGCATGTCCTGATTATCGCGGCCTGTATTTCGGCCACGGGCGCCGTGATCGCGGCCCTCGCATCGACTCCGCTGGTGGCCTACATCGGCTTTGGCACGCTGGGCCTTGGCGTGTCGGTCATTGGGCCGCTGGGGCTGGCCATTGTCGGGCGGATCGTGCCTGCCCACTTACGCACCGAAGCGATCAGCAAAGCCGCAGTGCTGGGCTTCACCGGCTTTTTTCTTGCGCCCGTCGCCATGGGGTTGATCTCGGAAGTTTTTGGGCTGCGGGTCGCTTATGGCTTTGTCGCGGCCTTGATCCTCATGGCAATCCCACTGGCCCTGACGATTGCGAAAATGCCGCGCGCGGACGGGAGGGGCTAGGCCCACTCCCCCTCAAAGCCCTTGGGAACAAGCAAGATATCGCGGTCTACATCGTGAATATCGCGCTTGCCGCAGAGCGCCATCGAGGTATCCAATTCCTTGTGAATGACCTCCAGCGCTTTGGTCACACCTGCCTCGCCCATCGCGCCCAGACCATTCACAAACGCGCGGCCGATGTAGGTGCCCTTCGCGCCCAGAGCCATGGCCTTGAGCACATCTTGTCCCGAGCGGATACCGCCGTCCATATGGACCTCCACCTTGTCGCCGACGGCATCCAGAATTGCAGGCAGCATACGTATGGACGACAGCGCGCCGTCCAGCTGACGGCCTCCGTGGTTAGACACGATGATGGCATCGGCCCCCAATTCCGCGGCCATTTTGGCGTCTTCAACGTCCAAAATCCCCTTCAGGATCACCTTGCCGCCCCACATTTCCATCAGCGTGGCGACGCGCTTCCAATCCAGCGCGTGATCAAAGGCTTCTGCGGTCCAAGAGGCCAACGACGACGGATCAGACACCCCCGACGCATGGCCAACGATGTTGCCGAAAAAACGGCGCTTGGTGCCCAGCATTTGCAGACCCCAAGACCACTTTGTCGCAAGGTCGGCCATGGAGGCGACGGTGAATTTGGGCGGGGCTGACAGGCCGTTTTTCAAGTCTTTGTGGCGCTGGCCCATGACCTGCAAATCAAGTGTGATCACAATTGCAGAGCAGCCCGCCGCGCGGGCGCGTTCAAACAAGCGGCGCATGAAATCGTCGTCTTTGAGAGTATAGACCTGAAACCAGAACGGTTTGGTCGTGTTCTCGGCCACATCCTCGATCGAGCAGATTGACATGGTCGAAAGCGTGAAGGGCACACCAAATTTTTCGGCAGCTTTGGCGGCCTTGATCTCGCCATCCGCGCATTGCATCCCCGTCAGCCCCACAGGGGCCAGTGCCACAGGCATCGCCACATCCTGACCGATCATCTGCGATTTTGTGGTCCGGTTTGTCATGTCGACCGCAACGCGTTGCCGCAGACGAATTTGATCAAAGTCTGACGTGTTCTCGTGGAAGGTCTGTTCGGTCCAGCTGCCGCTCTCAGCGTAGTCATAAAACATCTTCGGTGTGCGGCGTTTATGGAGGCGCTTGAGGTCGGCAATCGTGGTGATCACGGGCATGACGGTCACTTTCTGGATCAATTGGTCTATATCTTTTACCAATTCACCGAGATTCCCGCAAGGCGCAAATAAGGGGCCTCCGGCGGGAGTTTGATCAGACATAGAAAATCGGGGCGTTTAGGCCGCGTGGGTGCCATCCGCGAGGGATTTGACGAAGGCCAACACGTCAGCCACGCTATCGCCTGCACCGATCCGTTCGACAATCGCGGAGCCGACAACGGCGCCATCTGCAATCGCCGCGATATCTTTGGCCGCCTGTGGTGTTTTGATCCCGAAGCCCACAATGATAGGCAAATCAGTTTTTGATTTGATCCGTGCGACCTCTGGTCCGACATCGTCTGCCTGTGCGGCGGCTGTGCCTGTGATCCCTGTCACCGAAACGTAATAGACAAAACCGGAGGTGTTTTGCAGTACTTTGGGCAGGCGCTTGTCATCTGTCGTTGGTGTCGCAAGCCGGATGAAGTTAATCCCTGCGGCTTGGGCCGGAATGCAAAGCTCTGAGTCTTCCTCGGGCGGCAGATCCACGACGATCAGCCCGTCGATGCCCGCTTCCTGCGCATCGACCAGAAATTTATCGACGCCGCGCGAATAAATCGGGTTGTAATAGCCCATGAGCACAATCGGCGTGGTGTCGTCCACTTTGCGGAACTCGCGTGCATATTGAAGCGTCTTTTCAAGATTTTGACCCGCAGCCAGGGCGCGCTGCCCCGCAAGCTGGATCGTGATACCGTCGGCCATCGGATCGGTGAAGGGGATGCCCAGTTCGATAATGTCCACGCCCGCCGCTGGCAGGCCCATGACGATCTCTAGGCCCTTTTCATAAGTCGGGTCGCCTGCCATCACATAGGTCACAAAGGCTTTTTTACCTTTGGCGTTGAGATCTGCGAATTTGGCGTCAATGCGGCTCATGGTGGTCCCCTTGGAAAATATCACCGCAGGTTTGCGGCAAAGGGGGGCAGAAAGCAATCCTATTTAGGCGCTTCGTCTGTGCCAACCATCCAGCGAATTCCAAACTGATCGGTGAGAGTGCCAAAGCCGGCGCTCCAGAACGTGGGCTCCCAAGGCATCCGGATCGTGCCACCTTCGGCCAAACCGTCAAAGATGCGTTTGGCCTCTTTTGCTGTGGCCAGTGAAACCATCATGGATGCGCCTTCCATCGCGGGGCTATTGGCCGCCGCGTCGTCAGAAAGGTAGATCCCGCTGTCACCGATGGTCAGCTCGCAATGCATGATCCAATTGCGCCGCTCTGGCGGTAAATCCATGCCAGGTGGCGCGTCTTCCATGGTCATCAGCGGTGGGATCTCGACACCAAAGACTTTTGCGTAATGGGTGATTGCATCGCGTGCTGTCCCGTTGAAAAACAGATAAGGTTTAATGTTCATGATTGTTCTCCCTGTGCCATCATAACACGGATCGACTTGCGGCAGAACAATTCTGACCATAGAAGGACCGCCAAGCAAATAGGAGTGCGCGTCATGGGTTTCAAAATGGGTATCGTGGGTCTGCCAAACGTGGGCAAATCGACCCTGTTCAACGCGCTGACGAAAACAGCCGCAGCACAGGCCGCGAACTTCCCGTTCTGTACCATCGAACCGAACGTGGGCGATGTGGCTGTGCCTGACGCGCGCCTTGACAAGCTCGCCGAAATCGCAGGCTCCAAGCAGATCATCCCGACCCGCATGACCTTTGTGGATATCGCGGGTCTGGTAAAGGGTGCCTCTAAGGGCGAAGGCTTGGGCAACCAGTTTCTAGCCAACATCCGCGAATGTGACGCCATCGCCCATGTGGTGCGCTGCTTTGAAGACGACGATATCACTCACGTCGAAGGCCGCGTTGATCCTGTTGCAGATGCCGAGGTTATCGAGACCGAACTGATGCTTGCCGACATGGAATCCATCGAGAAGCGCTTGCAAGGCTTGCAGCGCAAGGTGCGCGGCGGTGACAAAGATGCAGCCGACCAAGAGCGCCTTTTGAAGGCCGCCCTGAGTGCGCTGAACGAGGGCCAGCCAGCCCGCACAGTGAAGGTCGACGCCGACGACGCAAAGCAGTGGCGCATGCTGCAGCTTTTGACCTCCAAGCCCGTTCTCTACGTCTGCAACGTCGAAGAAGAGAGCGCGGGCAAAGGTAACTCACGGTCCGATGCCGTCGGCGTCATGGCTGCATCGCAAGGCAACTCTCACGTTGTGATTTCCGCCCGCATTGAAGAAGAAATCAGCCAGTTGGAGGCCGAAGAAGCCGAGATGTTCCTTGGCGAAATGGGCCTAGAGGAAGCAGGTCTCGACCGCCTGATCCGCGCAGGTTACGAACTGCTGCACCTGCAAACTTACTTCACCGTTGGCCCAAAAGAAGCCCGCGCTTGGACGATCAAAGAGGGGACCTCCGCGCCACAAGCCGCAGGCGTGATCCACGGCGACTTTGAACGCGGCTTC
The DNA here is from genome assembly GCA_029252195.1 of Yoonia sp. GTDB lineage: Bacteria > Pseudomonadota > Alphaproteobacteria > Rhodobacterales > Rhodobacteraceae > Yoonia. The sequence goes on along the minus strand of JAQXBV010000055.1, from coordinate 1,205 downwards.
ATCCGCGCGGAAACGATCGGCTATAACGATTTTGTGACCCTTGGCGGCGAACAAGGCGCAAAAGAAGCGGGCAAAATGAAGGCCGAAGGTAAAACCTATATCGTCAAAGACGGCGACGTGATGCACTTCTTGTTTAACACATAGGCGCAGATGAGCGGCCACCCATTAAAAGGATTATCCAATGCCACTGACAATTCTTGCCCTGATCAATGTTGTGCCCGGCCGTGAGGCGCAATTGATTGCCTCGCTCACGACCCTTGCAGAAGCCTCGCGCAAAGAGGAAGGCTGCATCCAATACGACATGCACCTCGACAACGAGGACCCGTCATTCATCATGTTCTACGAGACGTGGGCGACCAAAGAACTTTGGCTCGAGCACATGAAATCCGAACACCTGAAGGTCCACAACGCCGCGACCGAGGGCTGCATCGCCAAGCTCGCCTTGCATGAGATGACCAAGCAATAAGGGCGTCTTTATTTGTGGCCAGGGTGCGCATAGACGCGCACCTTAGCCAAAGCGCGATCAAGTCACAATTCGTGCAATTTTAGGTTGTGTGCGGTGGCATTTCAGCTACGACACCTACCAAATATAGTGGACTTTCCGAAAAAATCCCTAAAATTACTGAATTTTGAACACCATTTTGTCGCATTTCGCTGAGAATGAGCATGAGCTGCAAAATTAGGAGAAACTTAAATGTCATCTGCATCGTTTACGATCCTGGGGGACGTAAACGTTGAGATCATCGTTACCGAAGTCATCGATCCGGTAACTGGTCTCACAAATTTGGAATTTCAGGTCAACGTTCTGGATGAAACCGGTTCAATCGGGGATTTGAATGCCCTGTATTTCGACCTAGCTGACGATTCTTTGACCAACAGCCTGTCGGTTGACGGTGGCGATGTCACTGGATCGGTTTTCAAGGTCGACGGCGTGACGAAGGTCGACAACTACACCAACATGAACGGCGAAGTGATCAAGGACCTCGGTCGTTTTGACGGTGGTGTTCAGTTTGGCACTGCTGGCATCGGCTCGGATGATAACCGAAGGGCGTTTTTGTCTTTTGCCTACCCATGCTGCTATGGCGTGTGTGCGTCATCGGGGCTCAGTTCCGATCACCAACGTCTAACAAACCCGCCACGCCTTCGTTTCACACGCTGCGCGTTGACCTCATTACGGTCAGTTTCAACAACGCGATCTCTGGTCT